>NZ_JCAKKP010000005.1:0-218059 GCF_059509755.1 Aquamicrobium sp. YD-1-mutant5 | reverse complement strand
ATGGGAAGGTGAGGCTGGATCGCCTCCCACTCCGCGTCCGACAGCCAATAAACATCCCGCTTCCTTGCCATCCGAACACCTCCGAACGGCAAGGAATCAGACACTTACACCAACAGCAAGCTCAATTGAGTTTCGAGCCTAGTGGCCGCTGTGCCCGTCTTCGGCACCGTGGCTGCCATGATCGCCATGGTGCTCGGGTTCGCCGCCCATGGCATCGACCGCGAATTCCACATCGACCTTGCCTGCCTTTTCGAAGGTGAGGGTTCCAGCGAACCTTTCGCCCTTCTTCGGCTGCGCCTTCAGGCCCATGAACATCAGGTGATAGGAGCCGGGCTTCAGCTCGACCTTTTCGCCGGGCGCGACTTCCAGCCCGTCGGGCAGCTGGCGCATGGTCATGACGCCGTCATTGACGGCCATTTCATGGATTTCGCCCTTTTCCGATATATCGGAGGAAACGGCGATCAGGCGGTCGGCTTCCTTGCCATGATTGGTGACGGTCAGGTACCCGCCGGCCACCTTGGCGCCGGCCGGGGTCTCGCGTGACCATGGGTGGCCGATTTCAAGCTCGCCGAGCTTGTATTCATGCGCGGAGGCCGGGGCCATGGACATTGCCAGCGGCAGCATGACGCCAAAGGCGAGGGCAGCAAGGCCGCGACGGGTGAGGGTGGCGCGTGCGGGTACGTGCGAACGGGACATTGGATCTTCTCCGAAACTGGTGCGCAACTGATGGCGCGAAAAATTGCATGATGGGCGGCGACCTCGCGGGCGCCGGTTAGAGCAGTTCCAGAAAAAGTGCGAAATGGTTTGCGTCAGGAACTGCGTAGAAACAAAGAGGCAGAGCATTGGAGGTGATCTTTTTTCACCGGAAATGCTCTGGATCATGCAGTTTGCGGAGGTGCGCGGGGATTGGCCGGCGAGCGCTGGCGCGCAAAGGACAGATGATCCGGCGCGCCGGTGCCGAAGCTCAGTGTCTGGAAGCCGAATCCGGTTTCGAGGGCCACGGGTGCCGGCGGGCTGGCCAGCAGAGGTGCTGCGAGATTGCAGCCGAGCACGCAGCAATCCGGCATATGGGCAGGCTGCGAGCCGTCAGGAAGCTCGCCAATGCCCTCATGGGTGCAGATGACGTTGCCGAAGGCGTCGAGTTGCAGGCGCTGTGGACCGGCAGCCATGGCATAGGCGCCGAGCAGGGATTGGAGCGCAAGGAACCAGGCTGCGGCGAAAGCCACGGCCATGTTCACTGTTTTGCGTCCTGCTTTCACCTGAGCCCGTCTCCGGCTGATCAATGCCAGACCTACCATAACCTGTCGCACGGGCAAGCAGCCACTTTGTCGCCGCTCAGAGCTTCGTCCACGCCCCGTTTTTCTTCGAGGATTTCACACAGGCTTCGATGAAGGCCATGCCCTCGACTCCGTCATGGACCGTGGGGAAGACAACGTCCTTTGGCGGCTTGCGGCCATTGCGGGCCGCGCGGATCGCGGCTGCCGCCTCGCGATAGAGGTTGGCGAACCCTTCCAGATAACCTTCCGGGTGGCCGGCGGGAATGCGGGTCAGGCGACTGGCAGCGACAAGCGCGCCCGCTCCGCCGCGCGTCAGCAGGCGTTTAGCCTCGCCGAAGGGCGTGTGCCACAGATAGTTCGGGTCGGCCTGCACCCATTCCAGCCCGCCCTTCGAGCCGTAGATCCTGAGCTTCAGCCCGTTCTCATGCCCCGGCGCGACCTGGCTCGCCCACAGCATGCCCTTGGCGGGCGGGGCGTTGCCTTTTGCCCTGAAGCGCAACAGCACGTTGAGATTGTCGTCCAGCAGGCGGCCGGGCACGAAGGCGTCGAGATCGGCGGCAAGGCTGTCCAGCTCCAGCCCGGTGACGAAGCGGGCGAGATTGTAGGCATGGGTGCCGATATCGCCAGTCGCGCCGCCGGCTCCGGCCTGCTTCGGGTCCGAACGCCACGACGCCTGCTTGTTGCCTTCGGCCGAAACGTCCTCGGTCAGCCAGTCCTGCGGGTACTCGACCTGCACGAGGCGAATGTCACCCAGCGCACCATTTGCCACCATCTCGCGTGCCTGCCGCACCATCGGATAGGCGGTGTAGTTGTGGGTGAGCACGAACAGTTTTCCGCTTTTCTCCACGAGTGCGGCAAGCTTTTTCGCTTCGGCCAGCGTGGTGGCCAGCGGCTTGTCGCAGATGACATGGATGCCGGCTTCCAGAAAGGCCTTGGCAGCGGGGAAGTGGTGGTTGTTCGGCGTGACGATGGACACGGCCTCGATGCCGTCCGGGCGCTTCGCCTCGGCTTTCGCCATCTCGGCATAGGACGCATAGCTGCGTTCGGGGGCGAGCCCCAGTTCTTCTGCGGACGCCCTGGCGCGTTCGGGATTGGAGGACAGCGCGCCGGCCACCAGCACGAACTCGCCATCCATGCGCGCGGCGATGCGATGCACGCCGCCGATGAAGGCGCCCTGACCGCCGCCCACCATTCCGTAGCGAATTGGGCCGTAGCGGATCGGACCCTGAATCCTGTCGCTCGCCATACCGTCCTCCTTCTCAGATGCCCATCATGGCGCGCAGCAGCTTGCGGTCGGTGGTGCTGGCGGCGAAATCGTCGAAAGCCTTGTCGGTCACGCGGATGATGTGGTCGCGGATGAAGGGTGCGCCTTCCGCCGCGCCGTCTTCCGGATGCTTCAGGCAGCATTCCCATTCCAGCACGGCCCAGCGATCATAGCCATATTGGGCCAGTTTGGAGAAGATGCCCGCGAAATCGACCTGCCCATCGCCCAGCGAGCGGAAGCGGCCGGCGCGGTCGATCCAGCCCTGATAGCCCGAATAGACGCCCTGCCGCCCGTTCGGGTTGAACTCGGCGTCCTTGACGTGGAAGGCGCGGATGCGCTCATGATAGATGTCGATGAAGGCCAGATAGTCGAGCTGCTGCAGCAGGAAGTGCGAGGGGTCGTAGTTGATGGCGCAGCGTTTGTGCCCGCCGACCGCTTCGAGGAACATCTCGAAGGTGGCGCCGTCGAACACGTCTTCGCCCGGATGGATTTCAAAGCCGATGTCGACGCCCTGTTCCTCATAGGCATCGAGAATGGGTTTCCAGCGCCGCCCGAGCTCGGCAAAGGCTTCCTCCACCAGACCGGCGGGGCGCTGCGGCCACGGATAGAGATAGGGAAAGGCCAGCGCGCCGGTGAAGCTCACCGACACGTCGAGCCCAAGATTGCGCGAGGCTTTTGCACCCAGAAGCATCTGCTCCACGGCCCATTCCTGCCGCGCCTTCGGATTGCCGCGTACCTGCTCGGGCGCGAAGGAATCGAATTGCGCATCATAGGCCGGATGCACGGCCACGAGCTGGCCCTGAATATGGGTGGACAACTCGGTGATCTCGACGCCTGCTTCGGCGCAGATGCCCCTGACCTCGTCGCAATAGTCCTTCGAGGTGGCGGCGCGGCGAAGATCGAACAGGCGCGCATCGCCGCTCGGGATCTGGATGCCTTCGTAGCCGAGCCCCGCCGCCCATGACGCGATGTCGGGAAGCGAGTTGAACGGGGCTTCTTCACCGGCGAACTGTGCCAGGAAGATCGCGGGGCCCTTCATCGTGGTCGGCATGATTGTCTCCTTGCTCGCGAGGTCGCGCGGAACTGTCTTCACAGACCTTGCCGGGTTTTTCAATCGGTTCATATCGCGAAAGCCGGTCATTCCCTACGGGCGGGTGATGGGTTAAGAGAGGATATGGCTTACATTCCCGCTTCCGACCGCTATGAGACGATGATTTACAACCGCTGCGGGCGCTCCGGCCTGAAGCTGCCGGCGATCTCGCTCGGGTTGTGGCAGAATTTCGGCGATACGACGCCCCATGTCACGCATCAGGCGCTGGTGCGCAGGGCGTTCGATCTCGGCATCACCCATTTCGATCTCGCCAACAATTACGGGCCGCCCAAGGGCGCTGCCGAAACGGCTTTCGGCGAGATTTTGCGCAGCGATCTTTCCGGCTATCGCGACGAGCTCATCATCTCGACCAAGGCCGGCTACGACATGTGGCCCGGCCCCTATGGCGAGTGGGGCAGCCGCAAATATGTGCTGGCCAGCCTCGACCAGAGCCTCAGGCGGATGGGGCTCGACTATGTGGACATCTTCTATTCGCACCGCTTCGATCCCGATACGCCACTTGAGGAAACCTGCGGCGCGCTCGACCATGCAGTGCGTTCGGGCAAGGCGCTCTATGTCGGGATCTCATCCTACAATTCGCAGCGCACCCGCGAGGCGGCCGACATTCTCAGGCAGATGGGCACGCCCTGCCTGATCCACCAGCCCAGCTATTCGATGCTGAACCGCTGGGTGGAGGATGACGGGCTGCTCGACACGCTGGATGGGTTGGGCATCGGCTCCATCGTGTTCTCGCCTCTGGCGCAGGGCATGCTCACCACCAAATATCTCGCCGGCATTCCGCAGGACAGTCGGGTGAAGAAGGGCGGATCGCTGCGCGAATCCTTCATCAACGAGGAAACGCTGGCCAATATCCGCGCGCTCAACGCCATTGCCGAACGGCGCGGGCAGACGCTGGCGCAGATGGCGCTGGCATGGGTGCTGCGGGGAGGGCGCGTTACGTCGGCGCTGATCGGGGCGAGCCGCGTCGAGCAGATCGAGGATTGCGTGGGCGCGCTTGTGAATCCCGATTTTTCGGACGCGGAGCTTGCCGAGATCGACACCTATGCGCGCGATGCCGACATCAATCTGTGGGCGGCTTCAGCCGAGCGCGAGGGGCCTGCGCGCAAGTAAGCCGCGCGATTTCTTCCCCTGCCGGCAGGCGGTAGCCATTAAGCCACATAATTACTACATAGGGGGAGGCGCGTTGCGGAACTGTCCCTGCGCGCGGCCGGACAAGGCAGGGTTATGGCGGTAAGAAGCAGTCTCACAAAGAACCAGTCGTGGGTGCTCGAAAAGCTCGAGGCGGCCGGTGCGCCGCTCAGCGCCTATACGCTGCTCGACCAGTTGCGCGAGAAGGGGTTTCGCGCCCCGCTGCAGGTCTACAGAGCCCTCGATGCACTGGTAAAGGAAGGGCTGGTCCACCGGCTGGAAAGCCTCAACGCCTTCGTCGCCTGCGCCGAGCCGCATGACCACAGCCATTCCATGACGACATTCGCCATCTGCGATACCTGCGGGCAGGTGGCGGAATTGTGCGATCATGATGTCAGCCACAGGCTGGAAGACTGGGTGCGCTCGACCGGCTTTGCGCCGAAGCATGCGGTCATCGAGTTTCGCGGCATCTGCGAAAGCTGCCGCAGCAAGGCGGCCTGAGCCTGATGGCGGCTGCCCCGCTCGCCCACGCGCCCTTCGCGGAATAATGGCGGGCGGGACGAAAAAACGGGCGGGGGAAGGCGGCGCGCGGGTTGCCTATCTGGTCTGCGCGCTGTTCGCCTTCATCGCCGCCATCTTCGGCAGCATCGCCGTCTATCTGCTCCTGATGACGGAAGGTCCGCAGGACATTGCCGGCATTTTTATCGGCTTCGTCTGGGTGTTCCTGTCGGTCATCGTGGAGATACTGGTGATCGCCCGCGCCGGCCTGTTCAGGCAGAGCGAAGAACCGGCGGAACCCTTGCCGGAAGATGCTTCGGAGCGGAGCGTGTTTTACGGCGCCAGCTATGAAGCGAGCGCGTCGGCTGAGGCCGAGGTCCGCGACCCGCGGATGCGGCTCGGCCTCACCGTCTTCATGCTCGCGTCCGCCCTTGGCCTGTTCATCGTCGAGATCCTGCTCTACCGCGCAGGGCGCTCGACCATGGCAGGCTTCGCCTTCTCATGCCTGCTGGTGATGTTCATGTGCTATTGGGCGGCGCTCAAATTTCACGAGCCGAGCGCGCCAGAGCGTGGGCCACGAGCCGGTCGATGATCTGCGGATAGCTGACCCCGCTTGCCGCCATCGCCTTGGAATACATGGAAATATCGGTGAAGCCGGGGATGGTGTTGAGCTCGTTGACGAGGATGCGCCTGTCCGCGGTCACGAAGAAGTCGGCGCGCGCCATGCCGTCGCAGCCGAGCGCGCGGAAAGCTCTGGCCGCCAGCGCGCGCAACTCGTCTTCAACGCCCTCTGCAAGCTCCGCCGGAACCCGGATCGCGGCGCCGTCGGCGTCGATATATTTGGCATCATAGGTGTAGAAACCGTGGCTTTCGGCCGGTGCGATCTCCCCTGTGCGGGACACGAAAAGGCTGCCGTCCGGCGCTTCGAGCACGCTGCATTCCACCTCGCGGCCGTCGATGAATTCCTCGGCAAGCAGCTTGGTGTCGTGCCGGAAGCCTTCGGTCAGCGCGGCCTGATAATCCGTTTCATCAGAGACCTTGCTGACGCCGACGGAAGACCCCTGCCGTGCCGGTTTGATGAACAGCGGCAGTCCGAGTTTCGCCCTGAGGTCCGCGAAGGAGGGCGCCGCATCGGGCAGGATGGTGACGGAACGCGCGGCGGGCACGCCCGCTTCATTGAACAGCCGCTTGGCTATGTCCTTGTCCAGCGCATTGGCCGAGCCGATGATACCGCAGCCGACCAGCGGCACGCGCGCCACCTCAGCCAGCCCCTGCACCGCGCCGTCCTCGCCATGCAGGCCATGCAGAACCGGGAACAGAAGGTCGATTTTCTCGACCTCATGCGGCTGGCCGGTTCCCGGGATCGCCAGCATGCGGCCCTTGCCGCCGGGCAGGAGGCTGACTTCCGTGCCGTTGTCCGGCTTTGCCAGTACGCCGTCTGCGTAGTTGCTCAGCAGCCATTGGCCTTCGCGGGTGACGAAAACCGGAACCGCCTCATATCTGGCGGGATCGAGCGCCCGCATGACATTGGTGGCAGAGAGTACCGACACGTCATGTTCGGCCGAGCGCCCGCCGAAGAGAACCGCGATGCGCAATTTGCTGGAGGCCATGTCCTGCCTTTCATGGTGAGGAATCAGCGTATAAAAATGCCGAACTGACTAAGAACAGATGAAAGAGACAGAAAAATGCCGCCACCCATCAAGGTCGATCTGGTCGCTCATGATCCGCAATGGGCAGCACTGGCGCGAGCGGAGGCGGAGCGCATTTCGGCGGCAGCGGGCTCGTGTGTGGTCGCCGTGCATCATATCGGCTCGACTTCCATTCCCGGCATCCACGCCAAGCCTGTCCTCGATCTTTTGCCAGTGGTGCGCGATCTGGAGGAGTTCGATGCCTGCCGCCCCGCAATCGAGGCGCTGGGCTATGAATGGTGGGGCGAATACGGGCTGCCGGGGCGGCGTTACTGCACGAAGTCAGACCCGAAAAGCGGCCAGCGGCTGGTGCAGGCGCATTGCTATCTGGAAGGCTCGCCGGAAGTCATACGGCATCTGGCGTTCCGCGATTACCTGCGCGCGAACGCAGACATCGCTGCCGAATATGATCGCCTGAAGCAGGCCTGCCGCGATGCGCATCCGGACGATTCGCATGCCTACTCGGATTGCAAGGACGGCTGGATCAAGCGCATCGAAGCGCAGGCGCTGCAGGAGTACAGGCCGGCGTGAGGGCCGGCGCTCAAGTCTATCCCCTGCGGTCAATGACTTTTGCGCCACCCGACATGCGGTCCCGATAGAGCGGCAGGAACCACAGCGCCAGCGGCCCGAAGACCATGCGGTAGAGCGCTTGTGTGAACTCCAGCTTTCGCCCGCTCGCCTGCACCACTTTCAGCCGCATCAGGAGCTTGCCCGGCGTGGCCATCAGGCGGCTGCTTTCAAAGCCCGGAAAATACCAGAGCAGCACCACGATCATCCACAAAAGGGTTGCGCCCATGAGGAGTGTCGGCGGCTGTCCGGCAGGCGCGTCCATGTATCCGGGAAGAAAGGCGGCTGCCAGAAGCAGCGGCGACAGCGCCATCGTCAACATGAGAATGACGTCGGTGACGGCGGCGGCGAGCCGCCTCAGCATCATGGCCCTAGCGCCCTTTCCGGCTCGAAGCTTCCACGGTCAATGCGCTTCGTCCCAGTTGTGGGCGGCGCGCGCATCCACCTTGAGCGGAACCGACAGGGCGCGCGCCGGCATCGGCGCGTTTTCCATCACCTCGCAGATCACGGGAATGGTTGCCTCGACCTCGTCGTCGGCCACCTCGAAGATCAGTTCGTCATGGACCTGCAACAGCATGCGGGCCGAAAGCTTCGCGTCTGCCAGCGCCGGCTCGATGCGCACCATGGCGCGGCGGATGATGTCGGCCGCCGTGCCCTGCAGGCGGGCATTGATCGAGGCGCGCTCGTTGAAGGCGCGCACCGAGGGGTTGGGCGAGCGGATTTCCGGATAGTGTATGCGCCGGCCGAACACGGTCTCCACATAGCCGTTCTCGCGCGCATAGGCCTTGGTTTCCTCGATATAATCGCGGATGCCGGGAAAGCGCTCGAAATACTTCTTGATGTAGGCGCTTGCCTCCTCGCGCGGGATGGAAAGCTGGTTGGCGAGGCCGAAGGCCGAAATGCCGTAGATGATGCCGAAGTTGATCGCCTTGGCGCGGCGGCGCACTTCGGAGGGCATGCCTTCGACCGGCACACCGAACATTTCCGAGGCGGTGGTAGCGTGAATGTCGGCGCCTTCCGCGAATGCCTGCTTGAGCTGGGCGATGTCGGCCACATGGGCAAGCACGCGCAGCTCGATCTGGCTGTAATCGGCCGAGACCAGCCTGTAGCCCTTGTCAGCGACGAAGGCTGTCCTGATCTTGCGGCCCTCGGCGGTGCGCACCGGAATGTTCTGCAGGTTCGGATCGGAGGAGGAGAGGCGTCCCGTCGTGGTCGCCGCCATTGCAAAATTGGTATGCACTCGGCCGGTTTGCGGATTGATATAGCCGGGCAGGGCGTCGGTATAGGTCGATTTCAGCTTGGTGAGCTGACGCCAGTCCACGATCTTGCGCGGCAGCTCATGGCCTTCCGCCGCGAGGTCTTCCAGCAGTTGCGCGGAGGTGGACCACTGGCCGGTCTTGGTCTTCGAGCCGCCGGGCAGGCCCATGCGGCCGAACAATATGTCGCCGAGCTGCTTGGGCGAGCCGATGTTGATGCGCTCTCCGATCAGGCCGTAGATTTCCTCCTCGATCGCCGCCGCACCCTGCGCCAGCTCGCCGGAAAGCCGCGACAAGATCTGCCGGTCGACCGAGATTCCGCGCTGCTCCATGCGCGCCAGCACCGGAACCAGCGGGCGTTCCAGCCGCTCATAGACGGACACCAGGCCCTTGGCGGCCAGCCGTGGCTTCAGCACCTGCCACAGGCGCAGCGTTACATCGGCATCCTCGCCTGCGTAGCGGGTGGCCTTGTCGATGGCGACATTCTCGAAGCCGATGAAGCTCTTGCCGGTGCCGGCCACCTCGCCGAACTGGATGGTCTTGTGGCCGAGCCATTTTTCCGCGAGCGAATCCATGCCATGGCCGCGCGCCGCCCCGCCATCAAGCACATAGGAAAGCAGCATGGTGTCGTCATAGGGGGCGATATCGACGCCGTAACGGCTCATCACGACCAGATCATATTTGAGGTTCTGGGCGATCTTGAGCACCGAGGGCGCTTCCATCAGGGGCTTGAGCGCTGCCAGCGCCTCGCGTACCGGCAACTGTCCCTCGACTGGCCCGCCGCCCAGCAGGTCGCCCGCGCCTTGCCTGTGGCCAAGCGGCACATAGGCCGCGCGGCCCGGCCGGGGAGCCAGGGAAAAGCCGACCAGTTCGGCCTGCATCGGGTCGAGCGAGGTGGTTTCGGTATCGAAGGCGACCACGCCACTGTCGAAGGCCTCAGCGATCCAGTCCGTCAGCGTTTGAAGATCGGTGATGGTGTGATAGGCGTCGACGTCGATCTTTTCTGTCGTCGCCGCCTCGGCGCGCCGGTCGGCAAGCCGGGCAGGGGTATCGCCTTCGTCCGTCGCCGGAGCCGTTTCGGCTTCATCCGCCGTTCCGGACGCCGCTTCATCCATGTCCGGGCCGTGGGCGGTGTCGGCACGCTCCACCGGCACATCGGCTGCCTCGACCTCGCTGGCCTCCGTGCCTGTTGCCTCGGCCACACGCCGCGTCAGCGTGGTGAACTCCATCGCCTTCAGGAAGGCGACGAGCTTCGGTCCGTTGGCGGGTTCGAGCGCAAAGTCGTCCGGCACCTCATTCACCGGAACGTCACGCTTCAGCGTCACCAGTTCGCGCGACATGCGGGCTTTCTCGGTATTTTCGATGATGGACTCGCGCCGTTTCGGCTGCTTGATCTCGCCGGCGCGGGCAAGCAAGGTGTCGAGGTCGCCATATTGTTCCAGAAGCTGGGCTGCGGTTTTGGGACCGATGCCGGGAATGCCGGGAATGTTGTCGACCGAGTCGCCCGTCAGCGCCTGCAGGTCGATCATCTTTTCCGGCGGCACGCCCCATTTTTCGATGACTTCGGGGATACCGATCTGATGATCCTTCATCGGATCGTACATCGAGACGCTGGAGCTGACGAGCTGCATCAGGTCCTTGTCCGAGGAGATGATGGTGGCGTCGGCGCCTGCTTCCTCGGCCATGCGGCAGTAGGTGGCGATCAGATCGTCGGCCTCGAAACCCTCCATTTCCACGCAGGGCAGGTTGAAGGCGCGGGTTGCGTGGCGGATCAGCCCGAACTGCGGAACGAGATCCTCCGGCGGCGCCGAGCGGTTGGCCTTGTATTCCGGGTAAAGCTCGTTGCGGAAGGTTTTCGAGGAATAGTCGAAAATCACGGCGAAATGCGTCGGCGTCACCCCGACATCGGTGTCGCGCGCGTCGCGCATCAGCTTCCACACCATGTTGCAGAAGCCGAGCACGGCATTGGTCGGCAATCCGTCCGATTTACGGGTCAGCGGTGGCAATGCGTGATAGGCGCGGAAAATGTAGCCCGAGCCGTCGACAAGAAAGAGATGATCGCCTTTTTTCATGCCGCATGGATAGCGTGGCGGGGCCTTGCGGTCCATCGCAAAGGCGGGTTATGCCCCGCCGAGCACGCCATTGCTGACAGAGGATGGCTGCATCACAGGCATGTTACAAAGTTGTAATCTTTGTGCCCTTGAATCGCCATCTTCCGATCCACAAATAGCATGCATCGGCAGTTTTCGCCGAAGTCCGGAAACAAGGCCCGTCCCCCGCCTTACCGGACGAATGCGGCAGCCTATCCCCCTCTCCGGGCTGCCGCACCGTTTGAAGTAAAGCCGCCGTGGTTCCCCCCTCCGCCACGGCGGCGCTTCTTTTTGTTTTCGGTTCCGGATGTCGTGCCGACACCCCAACAACTGCCTTTCCGTTTCGATCCGACAGCTTTAGGCTGCGCGCAGAATCGAAAGGCCTGAAAACATGTCCAAACTTTCCCCCGTTCTTGCCCCGGTCCTTGAGCGACTCGACCAGTCTCTCGACGAGAGCCTCGATCGCCTGTTTGCGTTGCTGCGCATTCGCTCCATCTCGACCGATCCTGAATTCGCCGCCGACTGCCGCAAGGGTGCCGAATGGCTGGTCGAGGATCTCAAAAGCATCGGCTTTGACGCCTCGGTGCGCGACACGCCCGGCCATCCGATGGTGGTTGCCCATCACGAAGGTCCCGAAGGCAGCCCGCATGTGCTGTTCTATGGCCATTATGACGTGCAGCCGGTCGATCCGCTGGAGCTGTGGCATGACGACCCCTTCGCGCCGGCGCTGAAGGAAGTCGAGCCCGGCCGCAAGGTCATCACCGGACGCGGTTCGGCCGACGACAAGGGCCAGCTCATGACCTTCGTGGAAGCCTGCCGCGCCTGGAAGGCGGTGCATGGCGGCCTTCCCTGCCGCATCACGCTTTTGTTCGAGGGCGAGGAAGAAAGCGGCTCGCCGTCGCTGAAGCCGTTCCTTGAAGCCAATGCGGAAGAGCTGAAGGCCGATTTCGCGCTGGTGTGCGATACCGGCATGTGGGACCGTGACACGCCTGCCATCTCCACCGCGCTGCGCGGACTGGTGGGCGAGGAGGTGGTCGTCCATGCCGCCGATCGTGACCTGCATTCAGGCGAGTTCGGCGGTGCCGCCGCCAATCCGATCCGCATCCTGTCGCGGGTTCTTGCCGACATCCATGACGAGAATGGCCGGGTCACCATTCCCGGCTTCTACGATGGTGTCGAGGAAACGCCCTCGCAGGTGCTGAAGTCGTGGGAGACGCTGGGCGAAACCGCCGAGACCTTCCTCGGGCAGGTGGGGCTTTCGATCCCGTCGGGCGAAAAGGGCCGCTCGGTTCTCGAACTGGTCTGGGCACGTCCAACGGCGGAGTTCAACGGCATCACCGGCGGTTATACCGGCAAGGGTTTCAAGACGGTGATCGCGTCGCAGGCCTCGGCCAAGGTGTCGTTCCGCCTCGTGCACAAGCAGGACCCGGCAAAAATTCGTGCCGCCTTCCGCAAATTCGTCGAGGAGCGCATTCCCGCCGACTGTTCCGTGGAGTTCCTCCAGCATGGCGGCTCGCCGGCAATCCAGCTTTCCTACGACTCGCCGTTCCTCGCCAAGGCCAAGGACGCGCTGTCCGATGAATGGCCGAAGCCCGCGGTGATGATCGCCATGGGTGGGTCGATCCCCATCGTTGGTGATTTCCAGAACTATCTCGGCATGGAATCCCTGCTTGTGGGCTTTGGTCTTTCCGACGATCGCATCCATTCGCCCAATGAGAAATACGAGCTGTCCTCCTTCCACAAGGGTCAGCGCTCCTGGGCGCGCATTCTCGCCGCGCTGACGACGAAGTGAGGATGGCATGAGCACGATCCGTTTCCACAAGGGCGATCTGCCCGATCTCGCCCATTACGATGTCGATGCGGTGGCCATCGACACCGAGACGCTCGGCCTCAATCCGCATCGCGACCGTTTGTGCGTGGTGCAGATTTCGCCGGGCGACGGCACCGCAGACGTGATCCAGATCGCGGCCGGCCAGAAGGAGGCGCCGAACCTCGTCGGCCTGCTCAGCAATCCGAAGGTGACGAAACTGTTTCACTTCGGGCGCTTCGACATTGCGGTGCTGTACAACGCCTTCGGTGTCATGGCCGAGCCGGTGTTCTGCACCAAGATCGCCTCGCGGCTGACCCGTACCTACACCGATCGTCACGGGCTGAAGGATATCTGCAACGAATTGCTGGGGGTGAGCATCTCCAAGCAGCAGCAATCCTCCGACTGGGCGGCGGAAACGCTGTCGCCCGAGCAGCTTGAATATGCGGCTTCGGACGTCCTCTATCTCCACCGTCTGCGCGACGTTCTGGCCGGCCGGCTGAAGCGCGATGGCCGGGTGGAGGAAGCTGAAGCCTGCTTCCGCTTCCTGCCGACACGCTCGAAGCTCGATCTGATGGGCTGGGAAGAAACGGATATCTTCGCGCATAGCTGACAAAGGGGCTGAGAACCGGGTCGTACCGGAACTGTCCGGTGGCGCAGCGCGTTGCAGCTTCGTCACCGGATACTCATTCAGTCAGAGAGGAAAACCATATGGCAGAGCGTGAACCCATCGCCAGCGCCCCGAAGGACGGCTCGCGCGTGACCGTTTACTGGACTGACAGCGACGGCGTCATGAACGAATCCCTTGCCCGCTGGGATGCTGAGGATCAGGCATGGTGGGCCTATACGGATTCAAAGACGCAAAAGAAGGTCGAACCGGCCAGCTGGCGACCGGAAAATTCGGATCATGAAAATTCTGATGAAGCCGGCGACGAAGAATAGCAGCGCGAAGGCTTGACGCCTGTCCGCCCCGCCCAATGTAACGGGGTGGCGGTGGTGTGCTTATTCTCATACCCTGCATTTGTTGAAACCCGGTTCGATTCGGGGCGAAACGCTTCGATCTGGCCATTTCTCATGGAGGGAATGTCATGGGTGCGGAAGGTCTTATTATCTTTCTTATTGTCGGCGCTATCGCGGGCTGGCTCGCCGGACTGATCGTCAAGGGCTACGGTTTCGGCCTGCTCGGCAACATCGTTGTCGGTATCGTCGGCGCGTTCATCGCCGGCTGGCTGCTGCCCCGCGTCGGTCTGTATATCGGCGGTGACATCATTGGCAGCATCATCAATGCTGTGATCGGCGCGGTGATCCTGCTGTTGCTGATCAGACTGGTGAAGTCGGCCTGACCGGAAGCTTGTCGATGAACAGAAATACGCTTTATCTCCTCATTGGAGCGCTGATCGCTGTCGTGATCGGTTTCGGTATCTATGTCTATCGGGAGGAAACGAAACCTGCCGGCGTCGAACTCAGGATCGATGAGGGCGGCGTTTCCATCGAGCAGAACTGATGAACATGCGCCGCCCCGTGATCGTGAAGATCACGGGGCGGCTTTTTTTGTCTGATCCTTCGGGCGCAGGCTCCGCGGTGAGCGGCTCACGTCGTCGGGCGATGCAGCGTCGAACGCGTGGTTGCAACCAGCGCCGCCGGGCCGCTGTCGATCAGCAATCCGGTGATGCGCGCGAAACCGGCGAATGATTTGCGGGCTTCTTCCGCGTTCATCTGGGCAGCCATTGCCGCTGCGCAACAATTCAAGGCGCACCGGTAGACAGGGCCACGCCGGCCGATCGGCCATTCACGCAGGAAAACGAGCGCATCAGTCACATTTTCGATGGTGTGAACGGGCTGGCCGCGCCCCAATGAGATGCGGACAGGCGAAAAGAACTGCAGGCGATCCATCGGCAACCTCCCTCGACATCAAACACTGGTGGAGAATCGATGGTTAACGCCGCAGATCGGCCGTGGTTCCCGCAAACGGATGCCTGTAACCGAAAGTGATCGGAATGGCGCGGCATACGCCTGCGGCGCAGCATCTTGTCTGCCGTTTGGCTCAGGCCCGAAACTTGACCTGCATCAAGGCCATGCGGTTCCGCATGATATGAACTGCCATCATTGTCCGTTCGGTCTGTGCACTTGCGAGCCTTATGCGGCTCTGGTTTTCTGACAGGACACAACAAGAGGTTTAGCTATGTACACCCACATCCTCATCGCCACCGACGGATCGGAACTTGCCCAGAAGGGCATCGATCATGGATTGTCGCTGGCCAAGGCCTTGTCCGCCAAGGTCACCTTCGTGATGGTTACGGAGCCTTTCCCGGTCGCTGCCGGCGCGACAGCCTCGGGCTGGGTTGCCGGTCCGAATGATATTTCCCGTTACGAGGAAGGCCAGAAGGAGTTCGCCGGCGGCATTCTGGAAAAGGCGCGCGCGGCGGCGGAAAAGATGGGTATCAAGGCCGATGTCGAGCATCTGTCGGACCGCTGGCCCGCCGATGCAATCATCGAGATTGCCGAGGAAAAAGACGCCAATCTGATTGTCATGGCTTCGCACGGCCGGCGCGGCCTCGGCCGCCTGCTGCTGGGCAGCCAGACGGTGGAAGTTCTGACCCATTCCAAGGTGCCGGTTTTGGTCGTTCGCTGATTCTCTCGGGGGGCGGGAAGGCGCTTTCAGCCATCCTTCATTTCCTCCGGTATCGTTTCCGCTGGCGGGTAACCGCCGGCGGAAGGCGACGCCTCATCCGCCGACAGTCTTGTCGATCGGCCGCCGTTTTCGCTATAGGCGAAGCATGGAGGCCTGATCATGCACATACTGGTAGCCGTTATCGGCATATTCGCGGCTGCGGCATTCTGGTGGTATCGGCTCAAATATATGAGCGACGCCGCCAATGAGGTGGCGGATGCCGTCGGCAAGGTGCGCGGCAACATGCGGCGCAACAAGCTGCGCAAGAAGGCCGCCATCGCACCGGTCGCAGTCATCGATCACCCTGTTACGGCTGCCGCCACCGTGGTGATGGCGATAGCGGCGGAAGACCGGCCGGTGACCGATATCATCGAGACACGCGTGCGCGAGCAGATCGCCCTGATAGCGGGAAGCGACAAGCAACTCGACGAAGCCATCGCCTATGCGAAATGGGCCAGCGATCAGGTTGCCGACGTGCCGACCGTCATCGACAAGACGGCCGAATTCCTGAAGCC
This sequence comes from Aquamicrobium sp. YD-1-mutant5, assembly GCF_059509755.1. Classification (NCBI taxonomy): domain Bacteria; kingdom Pseudomonadati; phylum Pseudomonadota; class Alphaproteobacteria; order Hyphomicrobiales; family Phyllobacteriaceae; genus Aquamicrobium; species Aquamicrobium sp. YD-1-mutant5. The sequence continues at coordinate 202,187 of NZ_JCAKKP010000005.1, read as the reverse complement.
TCTTCTCGACGAGACCGAGAAAGAGCAGTTGCTCTCGATGGTTTTTGCCGCGACGCGTGAAGCCGAGCGCCATGCCATGTTCAGGGAGCGGACCGGGCGTCTGCGCCGCAAGCTGGGGCTCGAAACCGTTCACTGACACGGCTCAATCGCAAAATCTTGTGCCGCCTCGTCAGCAGTCGCCCAATCCTGCGGGCTGGTGCTGCGGCGAAGACGGCGTTTTTTTGAAATCACCGACAGGCAAGGCAAACTCTCAACCCGGAATTCTGCATGCGCCATTGGGGGGCCTGCCCCGCACGGCGAAGGCTGTGACCTGCGATACGATGTTCCGCTGGGTCAGCCATTTGTTTGACATTGATCAACCGGGCCGACGCCCTACCTTCTATGTTTGGGAAGCAAACCACAGGAGGCGACATGTCAAACACCCCGCATACCCTTGGCGAAGAATTCCCCGGCAAGCTGGATGCAATCCATGCTCTCAAGGCACAGGATCCGGAGTTCGCCCGTGTCCTCGAAGAGTATGACGACGTCAACGATCAGATACACAGGTCCGAGACGCGTATCGATACGATCAGCGACGATGCCGAAACGGAACTGCGCCGCCGCCGCCTTGCTCTCAAGGACAAAATTGCCTCCGCGCTGAGCTGATAGTAAATCAGCGCAGGTTATGCCCGGTGGGGCGGTGAATTAAGCATAATCTTTACCTATGGTAAGATTATATCCGGTGCCACTCAGAAACTTTTTCCTCTGAGTGGCTTCACTTCGTTTTGTGTATGTTTAATTTATTGTTAACTATTCAAATATCTGTATTTTATGGACTTTTGATCTTCATAACGAAATGTGTCTTTTATGTTACAGACATTTTACGATGACGATCGTAAGTTAATTTCACGATTTCAACTAAGAGGTTTTGTCATGAGAAAAGTTCTCTCTCTTGCTGCTGTTTCTGTCATTCTTGCTTCGGGTGGCGCTTATGCTGCTGATGCGATTGTTTACAGTGAGCCTGCTCCGGTGGCTCCGGCTTCCTTCTATAGCTGGACCGGCGGTTATGTCGGCTTCAACCTTGGCTATGGCGGCGGCAAGGCAAAGCATCCGTTCAGCGTCACCGACACGACGGGTACACTGGCCAGCGGTTCGCTGAATATGAACTCCAGCGGTTTCCTTGGCGGCGTTCAGGCGGGCTGGAACTTCCAGGCTGATCAGATCGTCTATGGTGTCGAAGCTGATTTCCAGGGTGGAAACGTCAAGGGCGAAACCAATATCTCCGTCAATGTGCCTGGCGCTGGCGCTCTTGATGCTGCCATCGGCACGAAACTGAACTGGTACGGCACGGTTCGCGCCCGCCTCGGTTATACGGCGACCGACCGCTTCCTCGTCTACGCCACGGGTGGTCTCGCCTATGGCGAAACCAAGAGCTATGCCAAGGGCAATCTGGGCGGTACCGCCTTCAATGAAAGCGTGAAGAAGACGAAGACCGGCTGGACTGTCGGTGCGGGTGCGGAATATGCCGTGACCGACAACTGGACCGTGAAGTCGGAATATCTCTACACCGATCTCGGCAAGGCGAATGTGTTCTCGGACACCGTCGGTGGCGCTGATGTCAACATTGACCGGAAGTTCAACTTCCATACGGTCCGGGTTGGCTTCAACTACAAGTTCTGATCTGGTTTCTCTCTGGAGCGTTTCCAGGAAAAGTGGAAACACTTTTCCGGTTCGGAAATGCGACAAACCAAAGACTTAGAGCCGTTCAATGACTCCGTGAAACACTGAACGGCTCTGAAATCGAAGCCCCGGCAATCAGCCGGGGCTTTTTTTGTTCAGATGCCGGCATCGAAGAACCGGATATTGGTATTTGCGACTTAAAGATATAAGCATTCCTTTATGTCCTATTGACTTCGGACTGGAATTGCAGGAAGGTGCGCGTGCCTAGGTTCTCCGGTCGTTGCGCGCAACGCGCCGGGGCTAAGAGGGAAGCCGGTGCCTCGTCTTTTCGGGAAAGCCGGAGCTGCCCCCGCAACTGTAAGCGGCGAGTTGATGTCCAGCATGTCACTGGGGTGAAACCCTGGGAAGACGGACAGCAGCGCTGACCCGTGAGCCAGGAGACCTGCCTTGGCGAAATAACGTCCACGGGCGGGGTGTCCCGGTGTGCCGTAGCGGAGACCGCGTCGCGGCCGATCCTGCTATGTGTCCGCTGACCCATGCCCCCAACTTATTGGGGTAAGTCATGTCTCAAACCGCAATTTCCGATGCCTCCCCGGGGGCGCCGTCGGTCGCTCGCCGACCGGTCGCGAGGAATCACGATTTCACGTTTCGCCTCAAGAGCCTTCGTTTCGATGAGGATTATCGTCCCGCGGACAGCACGCGTATCACGACCAATTTCGCCAATCTGGCCCGGGGCGAGAACCGTCAGGAAAACCTGCGCAATGCCCTGAGGATGATTGACAACAGGTTCAACGCACTGGCGCATTGGGACAACCCCAAAGCCGATCGTTATTCTGTCGAGCTTGAGATCATTTCGGCTGAGATGACCATTGGCGATGAAGGCGACAGCGATGCCTTCCCGCTCATTGAAATATTGAAAACGATTATCGTTGATCACAAGACCAATGAGCGCATCGAGGGCATTGTAGGGAATAATTTTTCCTCTTACGTGCGGGACTATGACTTCAGCGTGCTCCTGCCGGCGCATAACAAGGATCGGGCTGAATTCAGCATCCCCGATGATTTCGGTGACCTTCATGGAAAATTGTTCAGGTGCTTCCTGAACTCAAACGCCTATAAAGAGCATTTCAACAAGCCTCCGGTCATTTGCCTGAGCGCGTCAAGCAGCAAGACATACCGCCGGACAGAAAACCATCATCCTGTATTGGGCGTTGAGTACCAGCAGGGCGAGCTATCTTCGACCGATCTGTATTTCAAAAAGATGGGGTTGAAGGTTCGCTATTTCATGCCTCCGAACAGCGTTGCGCCGTTGGCCTTCTATTTTGTCGGAGACTTGCTGGGTGACTACACCAATCTGGAGCTGATCAGCACCATCAGCACGATGGAGACTTTCCAGAAGATCTATCGGCCCGAGATCTACAATGCCAATTCTGCTGCTGCGGCACACTATCAGCCAAGCCTGAAGCATCAGGACTATTCGCTGACCCGAATTGTCTATGATCGCGAAGAACGCAGCCGGCTGGCCATCGAGCAGGGAAAATTTGCCGAAGAGCACTTCATCAAACCATACAGGGCCATTCTTCAACAGTGGTCCGCCAGCTACGCTCTTTGATTGAACGGAAACAAAAGGTTATCTGTCTTGAAAACGCTCTTGCCTACATCAACAGCCGGCAGCCTGCCAAAACCCTCCTGGCTTGCAGAACCTGAGAAGCTCTGGTCGCCATGGAAGCTGCAGGACGAGGAACTGGCCGAGGGCAAACGGGACGCTCTGCGCCTATCTCTGGACGATCAACGGCAGGCGGGTATCGACATCGTCAGCGACGGCGAGCAAACGCGCCAGCATTTTGTCACGACGTTTATCGAAAACCTCAACGGTGTCGATTTCGAGAAGCGTGAGACGGTCCGAATTCGCAATCGCTATGATGCGAGCGTGCCGACGGTCGTCGGCGCTGTTTCCCGCCAGAAGCCGGTTTTTGTCGAAGATGCCAAATTCCTGCGTCAGCAGACCACGCAGCCCATCAAATGGGCTCTGCCCGGTCCGATGACCATGATCGATACGCTCTATGATGCCCACTATAAAAGTCGTGAGAAACTGGCCTGGGAGTTCGCCAAAGCCCTCAATGAGGAAGCCAGGGAACTGGAGGCTGCCGGCGTCGACATCATCCAGTTCGACGAGCCCGCATTCAACGTCTTCTTTGATGAGGTGAATGACTGGGGGGTGGCGACCCTCGAAAAGGCAATGGAAGGACTCAGGTGCGAAACTGCGGTGCACATCTGTTATGGCTACGGCATCAAGGCCAATACAGACTGGAAAACGACGTTGGGGTCGGAGTGGAGGCAGTACGAAGAGTCCTTCCCCAAACTCCAGAAATCCAGCGTCGATCTGATCTCGCTGGAATGCCACAACTCGCATGTTCCAATCGACCTGATTGAACTCATTCGAGGTAAGAAGGTGATGGTGGGTGCCATTGACGTGGCGACGAATACCATCGAGACGCCGGAAGAGGTCGCCAGAACTCTGCGAAAGGCTCTGCAGTTCGTTGATGCCGACAAACTCTATCCCTGCACGAACTGCGGCATGGCGCCGCTGTCTCGTCAGGTGGCGACAGGCAAGCTGAAGGCTTTGAGCGCAGGCGCGGAAATCGTCCGCAGAGAACTTTCAGCTTAGAGCATATCTGCTTTTCCCTGAACCGCAGAAATGCTCTATCTCTTTGTTTTGGCCGCATTTATGCGACGCCAGATGTTTCCATCTGGCTGCAAAATGCTCTGGAGCCTTTCCCGGATCGGTCTGGCCGTTTTGTTTAAATGGTCATTCCGATCCTGCGCTTGAGGGTCCGGTGGGTGAAGGCTGCTCTTCCCGCACCGGATTTCTTCCTCCGGCCGCAGTGCAATGAATTGCGTGACGCCGATCGAAAGAGCCGTTTCGCTGACTGAACCATTGTGAACAGAGCGGCAACGGATGAAAGCCAGGCATTTGAATATGCTGCACATTGGTTTTCCCGGAATTAACCCGCCCTTAAATTGCCTTAACTAACCTTCACCTCATCGCCATTGGCTGGGGGAAGGTACGGCATCGCGCATGGCGAACCGCAGGAACAGACGCATCGAACCAAGCTTCGGGGAACCGGCGCGCGACGCTTCCGTTGCGGGTTTCTCCCTGCGTGAAGAGGATCGGGTCGTGCCTGCCAGCCGCAAGCCACGTTCGCGCAAGGCGGACAGGGCAGAAAAGCCACGGCGTTCCTCAAAGGCGCGCTCCGCGCGCGGCGGGCGGGGCAGGCGCCGTGGCCTGTTCGGCCTCTTCATGCGCATGGTCTACTGGTGCTTCGTGCTGGCGATCTGGGCCGGCATCGCCGCTGCCGGCATGGTCGTCTACTACGGCGCCAAGATGCCGGCCGCCACCACATGGTCGATCCCCGACAGGGCGCCCAACATCAAGATCGTGTCAGTCGACGGACGGCTGATCGCCAATCGCGGCATGAGCGGCGGCGAGGCGGTGCACCTTTCGGAAATGTCGGCCTATATTCCGAAGGCGGTGATCGCCATCGAGGACCGCCGTTTCTATTCGCATTTCGGCATCGATCCGCTGGGTCTCGGCCGTGCGATGGTCACCAACCTGATGCATGGGCGGCTCTCGCAGGGCGGCTCGACGCTGACCCAGCAGCTGGCCAAGAATCTGTTCCTCAAGCCCGACCGCACGCTGGAGCGCAAGGTGCAGGAGGTGCTGCTGGCGCTGTGGCTGGAACACAAGCACACCAAGGACGAAATTCTGGCCATGTATCTCAACCGGGTCTATTTCGGTTCGGGAGCCTACGGCGTCGAGGCCGCATCGCGGCGCTATTTCGGCAAGAGCGCGCGCGACGTGACCCTGTCGGAAGCCGCTTTGCTGGCAGGGTTGCTCAAGGCGCCGTCACGGCTGTCGCCGGCGCGCGACCCGAAGGCTGCGGAAGCACGCTCGCAACTCGTGCTGGCCGCGATGCAGGATGAAGGGCTGGTCAGTTCTCGCGAAATGACCCATGCCATGAGCGCGCCCGCCGCGCGCGTGCCTTCCTACTGGACGGGTTCGGAGAACTACGTCGCCGACACGATCATGGAGGAGCTGCCCGACCTGATCGGCGAGGTGGAGGGCGACATCATCGTCGACACCACCATCGATCTCGATCTTCAGAAGCAGGCCGAGAAATCGATCCGCCGGCTGATCGACGAGAATGGCAAGAAGCTCGACGTCAGCCAGGGCGCTCTCGTTTCCATCGACAATTCCGGAGCGGTGCGCGCCATGGTCGGTGGCTACGATTATTCGACCAGCCAGTTCGACCGTGCCTCCGGCGCCAAACGCCAGCCTGGTTCGGCCTTCAAGCCCTTCGTCTATGCCGCTGCACTGGAAGCGGGGCGCACGCCGGATAGCGTGCGCAACGATGCGCCGATCCAGATCGGCAAGTGGAAGCCGGTCAATTACGGCGGCAAGTATTATGGCAAGGTCACGCTGTCGACCGCGCTCGCCAAATCGCTGAATTCGGTGGCCGCCCAGCTTGCCATGGAAGTCGGCCCGCAGGCGGTGATCGAGATCGCCAATCGCATGGGCGTGCAGTCTGATCTTCAGAAGAACGTTTCCATCGCGCTCGGCACATCGGAAGTGACGCCGCTGGAACTGACCGCCGCCTATGTGCCTTTCGCCAATGGCGGCTATCGCCCGCAGGTGCATTTCGTGAATCGTGTGGCCAATGCCAAAGGCAAGGTGCTGTATGAATTCACCGGAGGTTCCGCACCGCGTGTGCTGAAGCCTGAGATCGTCGGCATGATGAATTCGATGATGGCGGGCGCGGTGGAGGTCGGCACGGCGCGCAAGGCGGCCTTCGCATGGCCGGCCGCCGGCAAGACCGGCACCAGCCAGAATTCGCGCGACGCATGGTTCGTGGGCTATACCGCCAACCTCACCACCGGCGTGTGGTTCGGCAATGACGATGCGCGGCCTATGAAGAACGTCACCGGCGGCGCGCTTCCGGCGCAGGCATGGCACGAATTCATGGTCGCCGCGCATGAGGGGGTGCCGGTAGCGCGCCTGCCGGGCGGCTGGCAGCGCGCGCCCGTTGCTCCCGCCGTTCCGGAGATTGCCATCGGCGAGCCGGCCGAAACGGTATCGGCACCTGCCCCCGTCAGCGTGCGCCCGGCAGAGCCGGTCCAGCGCGCGGCCCCGGTTCCGCCCGCAGCGGTCGTGCGGCCCTCCGTTCCTGTCGCCGGTGGCGGCAATGGTGGCGGAAACGCGCATCCTGCCATGCCATCTGATCGCGCACCGACGGCCTCGATCCGGCGTCCGGTCCCGCCGGGCGAGGTCGGGGCGCCGATGAAGAAGGGCACGGCGTCGATCCTCGATATTCTGACCGGCGGCTGATATTTCGCCTTTCCGGACAAGAGTTGTCTCTCGTGTGGCTCTCGCCAGAACCTTCGCGTTCGGCTAGATGTCTGTTCATACATCAACGGGTCGGTTCGTCGTGACGCATACAGACAGCAGGAAGACCATCGTTCTGACCGGGGCCAGCCGCGGCATCGGCCATGCGACGGTGAAGCGTTTCTCCATGGAAGGATGGCGCGTCATCACCTGCTCCCGGCAGGCTTTCGCGGAGAATTGCCCATGGCCGGCCGGGCCGGAAGACCATATCAAGGTTGATCTGGCCGATCCCGAGGATGTCGGCATCGCGGTGGCGGAAATCCGTCACAGGCTGGAAGCAAATGGCGGCCAGCTCAATGCGCTGGTCAACAATGCCGGTATTTCGCCCAAGATGCCGAAGAACCAGCGCATGGATTCGCTCGACACGCCCATGCATGTTTGGCGCGACGTGTTTCAGGTGAATTTCTTCGCGCCGATCATGCTGGCAAGGGGGTTGTTCAAGGAACTCGCCGCTGCCAGGGGCTCGGTGGTCAATGTCACCTCCATTGCCGGCACGCGCGTGCATCCTTTCGCCGGCACGGCCTATGCCACGTCGAAGGCGGCGCTGGGCTCGCTGACGCGAGAGATGGCGCATGACTTCGGGCCGCACGGCATTCGCGTCAATGCCATCGCGCCGGGTGAGATCGATACGGCAATCCTGTCGCCGGGCACGGAGAAGATCGTCGAGACCATTCCGCTGAGGCGTCTGGGCACCACGGCAGAAGTGGCGGATATCATCTACTTCCTGTGCTCGGGCCAGTCGTCCTATGTGACGGGTTCCGAAATCCACATCAATGGCGGCCAGCACGTCTGAGCCCTCGTCCCACCGGGGGGCGCGCGGCAAAGCGTGCCGCGGTTGCCGCTGCTGGAATGATTTTCTTTTCAGGCGCGTTTCGAGGCAAAAAACATTGCCTGCCGCAAAGGCAGGCGCGAGCCCGTTCCTTCGCTCCAAACCCCTGTCAGGTTAGAAATACCAGCCTGTACAGGGTTTTACCGCGATGCCGCACGATTTTCCCAAGCTGAACGCTTTTCCCGTCTTCATGCGCGTTGAAGGCGCAGTCGTCGTCATCGTCGGAGATGGCGAGGAAGCGCTTGCCAAGGCAAGGCTGCTCGGCCAGTCATCCGCCGCTTTGCGGATCGTCGCACCCGACGCATCCCAGGATTTGCTGGACTGGATTTCCGCTAATCACGCGGCCCACATTTCGCACGCATACGCGCGCGCGCATCTCGTGGGGGCGACGCTCGTCTTCGCGGCCAGCGGCGATGAGGAGCTCGACCGCCGGGTGGTGGAAGACGCCCGTGCCCTCGGCATCAGCGTCAATGCGGTCGACCGGCCGGAACTGTGCGACTTCTTCACCCCGGCGCTGGTCAACCGTGCGCCGGTCGCCATTGCCATCGGCACTGAAGGGGCAGGGCCGGTTCTCGCCCAGATGATCCGCGCGCGCATCGACCGCATGCTGTCGCCGTCGCTCGGCACGCTTGCCTCGCTGGCGGTCGGCTTTCGCGACGCGGCCGAGCGCCTGCTGCCCAAAGGCTTGCCGCGCCGCCGTTTCTGGCGCGAGTTCTTTGAAGGGGCGCCCGCACGCGCCGTGGCGGGCGGCGATGTTTCCCGCGCCCATGCGGCGGCATCCGCCATGCTTGGCAATCCGGAGCGCAATTTCGGCCATGTCGCGCTGGTGGGCGCCGGTCCCGGCGCGGAAGACCTGCTGACGCTGAGGGCCCAGCGCCTTCTGATGGAGGCAGACGTGATCCTGCATGACGCGCTGGTTCCCGAAGCCGTAGTGGCCATGGGCCGTCGCGACGCCGAGCGTATCGCGGTCGGCAAGCGCAAGGGCTGCCACTCGAAGAGCCAGTCTGAGATCAACGCGCTTTTGGTGGAGCTTGGCCGGGAGGGCAAGCGGGTGGTGCGCCTGAAAAGCGGCGACCCACTGGTGTTCGGCCGGGCCGGCGAGGAAATGGCCGCGCTGCGCGAGGCCGGTATTTCCTATGAGGTCGTGCCGGGCGTGACCGCGGCCTTCGCCGCTGCCGCCGATTTTGAACTGCCGCTGACGCTGCGCGGCGTCACCTCGTCCATGGTGCTCACCACCGGCCACGATCTCAAGGGCGGATCGCTGCCGGACTGGGCGAAGCTCGCCATCTCTGGCGCGACGGTTGCCGTCTATATGGGCCGCTCGGTTGCGGCGGAAGTTGCGGGACGGCTGATTGAGGCCGGCCTTTCGCCGGATACGGCGGTCGCCGTGGTCGAGAATGCCAGCCTGCAGGGTTGCCGCCGGTTCCACGGAACGCTGGCCGATCTTCCCGCGCTGGAAGAGCGCCACGACCTGACCGGCCCGGTGATGACCATCATCGGAGACGCGGTGGCGGGGGCCGACTTCAGCCGTTCGCAGGCGCTTGCTGCCGTTCCGTCCCGCCAGCGCGTTTCGGAGGAGGCCGCACCATGAAGATCCTGACCGCAAACCGGCTGAGCGACGGCGAGGTCGTCTGGTATGCGCATGGCGAATGGGTCGAGACCATTGCCGAGGCCGAAATCGCCGGGGACAAGGAAGCCGAAGCCGCGCTGGAAAGTGCCGGCGCGCAGGGCCTTGCAGGCAATCTCGTGGTCGATGTCAATCTGATCGACGTGGAAATCGTCGACGGCACCGTCTGCCCCCTCAGGCTGCGCGAGCGTATCCGCGCCGCCGGTCCCACAACCCGCAACGATCTGGGCAAGCAGGCCCGTACGCAGCACGCGGCGTAAGCCGGAGGACCACCGATGTACCGTTATGATGAGTTCGACCACGAATTTGTTCAGGGAAGGGTTGCCCAGTTCGCCGATCAGGTCGAGCGACGGCTTTCGGGCGAGCTGACGGAAGATCAGTTCAAGCCGCTCAGGCTCATGAACGGTGTCTATCTCCAGCTTCACGCCTATATGCTGCGCATCGCCATTCCCTACGGCACGCTGCATCCGCGCCAGTTGCGTATGCTGGCCCATATCGCGCGCACCTACGACAAGGGCTATGGCCACTTCACCACGCGCCAGAACATCCAGTTCAACTGGCCGGCACTGTCCGACGTTCCGGCCATCCTTGCCGATCTGGCGCAGGTCGAGATGCACTGCATCCAGACCAGCGGCAACTGCATACGCAACGTCACGGCCGATCATTTCGCAGGTGCCGCGGCCGACGAGGTTGCCGATCCGCGCCCCTATGCGGAGATCCTGCGCCAGTGGTCGTCGGTGCATCCCGAGTTCTCCTACCTGCCGCGCAAGTTCAAGATCGCGGTGACGGGTGCGGAGCGCGACCGTGCGGCGATCAAGACCCACGACATCGGCCTGCACCTGAAGAAGAACGAGGCGGGCGAGCTGGGCTTTGCCGTCTATGTCGGCGGAGGCCTCGGCCGCACGCCCATGGTGGCGAAGAAAATCCGCGATTTCCTGCCGCAGGAACATCTCCTGTCCTATGTGACGGCGATCCTGCGCGTCTACAATCTGAACGGCCGGCGCGACAACAAGTACAAGGCCCGCATCAAGATCCTCGTCCACGAGACCGGAACCGAGGAGCTGGCAAGCTGGGTCGAGGCGGAATGGCAGGCGCTGAAGGATGGCGAGCTGAAGCTGCCGGATGCCGATGTGGCCGCGATCAGGGCTTATTTCGCGCCTCCCGAGCTTCCGCCCCGCCCGGAGGGCGACGAGGCGGTGCGTCTGGCCCGGCTGGATTCGCGCGCCTTCTCCGAATGGCTCGGCCAGAACGTGACCACGCACCGCAATCCCGACTATGCGGCCGTGACCATCTCGCTGAAGGGGATAGGCGAGGTTCCGGGCGATGTGACCGACAAGCAGATGGAAGCGGTGGCCGACCTTGCCGAACGCTTCGCCTTCGACGAGGTGCGGGTGACGCATGAGCAGAATCTGGTGCTGCCGCATGTGGCGCGCGCCGATCTCAGGGCGGTCTATGACGCGCTGGTCGAGACCGGGCTTGCCACGGCCAATGCCGGCCTGATCAGCGACATCATCGCCTGCCCCGGCCTCGACTATTGCGCGCTCGCCAATGCCCGCTCCATTCCCGTCGCGCAGCAGATTTCGACACGGTTTTCGTCGCTGGAGCGCCAGCGCGAGATCGGCGAGCTGAAGCTCAAGATCTCGGGCTGCATCAACGCCTGCGGCCATCACCATGTCGGTCATATCGGCATACTGGGCGTGGAGAAGAAGGGCGCGGAGCTTTACCAGATCACGCTGGGCGGCTCTGCCGACGAAAACACCAGTGTCGGCGAGATCATCGGCCGCGGCTTCGGGCCCGACGAAATCGTCGATGCGATCGAAACGCTGGTCGAGACCTATCTGGCGATACGCAGCGCGCCTTCGGAAAAATTCCTCGACGTCTATCGCCGTGTCGGCGCGGCGCCGTTCAAGGAGGCTCTGTACGGGGCCGAAGCAAAGGCTGCCTGAAGTGGACGCTTTCGATGCCGCTGCCCTCGAAGCGCGCCACGGGCAGCTTTCGGCTCTCCGCACCATCGAGCTGGCGGTGGGCAGCCTGTTTCCCGGAGAGGTCGCCGCCGTTTCGTCCTTCGGGGCGGACTCGGCGGTGCTGCTTCACCTGATCGCTCAGGTGGACCGGCATGTGCCGATCGTGTTCCTCGATACGGGCAAGCATTTTGAGGAAACCCTGCGCTACCGCGATGCGCTGGCCGAGGATTTCGGCCTGACCGATATCAGGGTGATCCATCCTGATGCGGCGGTGCTGCAGCGCGTCGATCCGTCGGGCCGCCTGCACGAAAGCGACGTCGAAGCCTGCTGCCATGTGCGCAAGGTGGAAACGATGGCGCGGGGGGTCGAGCCGTTCCGGGCCTGGTTCACCGGCCGCAAGCGCCATCAGGCTGAGACGCGCGCCGCCCTGCCGGTGTTCGAGGCGGTGGGGCCACGCATACGCATCAACCCTCTGGCAAGCTGGGGGGCGGCCGACCTCGCCGATTATATGCAGGCGCACGAGCTGCGCGAAAACCCGCTGGTCGCTTATGGTTATCTGTCCATCGGCTGCTTTCCCTGCACCCGTCCGGTGGAGCAGGGGCAGGATGCACGCAGTGGGCGCTGGGCAGGGCAGGCAAAGACTGAATGCGGTATCCATCTTGGCGGCCTGGAACAGACCCTCGGCCAAAACAGCCAGTCAGGCCCGGTCCTTCAGTCAGGAAAGACAACATGAGCGAGCAAGCGACGGGGAGCGAACAGAAGGCAACCCCCGAAATTCGTCTGTGGACTCCGCAGGGTTTCCGGGACGACGAGTGGATACACGCCGAGAGTGCCGAGGCCCTTGCCGGCAACAGCCGCGTGATCCTGCCGCTGCAGGCCTTTCTCGATCTCGATCCGCAGGAGCGCGCGCTCAGCCACGAGCGTCTGGGGGTGATCCTGCAGCCGGGAGAACAGCTGGACGCGATTGCCGGCCTTCTCGATGCGCTGTCGCTGGTGGCGCTTGCCTTCCCGGCCTACAGCGACGGGCGCAGCTACTCCAAGGCGGAGCTGCTGCGCAGCCGGCACGGGTTCACGGGCAGGGTGCGCGCGGTCGGCGATGTGCTCGTCGACCAGCTTCCGCATATGCTGCGCGTCGGCTTCGACGAGTTCGAGATTTCGAACCGGGTTCTGCTGGGACGGCTTGAAAAAGGCGAGATTGGCGGCTTGTCGGTCCACTCCCAGCCGGCAGCGACATCGGGCGCTGCCGCTGCGGGCACCTATTCATGGCGCCGAAGGGCAGTGCAGTAACCTGCCACGCAGGCCACGGTGTGAAGCGCGTGGCGGGGTCACCGCTCCGGTGCTTCTTTGTGCTGTGCTTCCATGGCCTCCAGTCGGCAGATGAGCGCCTGCAACTGTTCCGGTATGTCTCTTGCGACCTTGAAGGCGGGCAGGGAGCGCAACAATCCACGCGTAGTGTGGCTGCGGACCTGACGGCGTATCGTTTTCGCCAGGTTCTGCCGCACCGTTTCTTGTGGTCGTTCTTTGCCTGTTCGGGTCATCGCTTCAAAATCCTTTCGGTTTCGAAACTCCCTGTATCCGTCTAAGGTTCCCCCTTTGCCGGGGTGTTGGGACATAGCTCAGCGCAACAAGGTAAAATTTGAATTAAATACGTTTGTTGGCGCGGAAGGCATCCGGTGCGCCGGGGGCCTTGATTTTTGAGTGTCGAACCTCGATATCGGACCCAACTTCGAAACTTCGAAAAGAATGGGAATACGCCATGACTGACCAGGCCAAAGACGAGCGCACGCCCGACGAAACCGAGGCCGCAGAAGCTTTTGCCGAACAGACGGTGGAGGGTGCCGAAGGAGATTACGAGGCACTCGTTCGTCTGATGAAGGAAAACGAGGAGCTGAAGGATCGGGCTCTTCGCGCCGCCGCCGAGGTGGAAAACATGCGCCGCCGTGCTGCCCGTGATGTGCAGGACGCGCGCTCCTACTCTATAGCCAACTTCGCCCGTGACATGCTGACGGTTGCAGACGACCTGCAACGTGCGCTGGAAGCCATCCCGGCAGAAGCCAAGGCATCCGACGATGCGGGTTTCAAGGCGCTGATCGAGGGCGTTGAGATTACCGCACGGGGCCTGATCGGCGCGCTGGAACGGCACGGTGTGAAAAAGCTTTCGCCGGAAGGCGAGCGGTTCGATCCGAATTTCCACGAGGCGCTGTTCGAGATTCCGAACCCGCAGGTTGTCGCAGGCACCGTTCTGCAGGTCGTGCAGCCGGGATATTCGATTGGCGAGCGGGTTCTGCGCCCGGCCAAGGTCGGCGTCTCGAAAGATGGACCGAAGCAGGCCAATGGTTCTGCCGGCGAAGGAAATCAGGGCTGATAGCCTTCGGTCCCGCAGCATTGCGGGACCGTTGCCCTTCAGGGGCTTCCACAGCCGGGAGTGGCTGCTACTGTAGCGCCGTCACCTGCCACCGGGGATGAACGCCCTGCCATGAACCTCGTCACCATCCTCGATTATTCCGGCGTTGCCGTTTTTGCGGCAACGGGCGCGCTTTCGGCTTCACGCAAGCAGATGGACATCATCAGCTTCATGTTTCTGGCCGGGGTAACGGGAGTTGGCGGCGGAACCTTCCGCGATCTTGTTCTCGACGTGCCGGTCTTCTGGATCGCCAACCACGACTATATTCTTGTGTGCGCGGCAGTTGCTATGCTGGTGTTCTTCACGGCGCACCGGGTTGAATCGCGCTATAAGCTCCTGCTGTGGCTGGACGCCATCGGCCTTGCCGCATTTGCGGTGATGGGGGCGGCAAAGGGGCTCGCGGTTACCGGCTCGCCGGTCGTGGCCATCATCATGGGCATGCTCACGGCCACTTTTGGGGGCATTCTGCGCGACGTTCTGGCAGGTGAGCAGTCGGTGCTGCTGCGCCCCGAGGTCTATGTGTCGGCTGCGCTGATCGGCGCCGGCGTCTATACGCTGGGCGATCTCGCGGGCTTTGCGCCTCTCATCTGCCAGCTCGGTGGCTTCATCGCGGCCTTTGCCGTGCGTGGCGGCGCAATCCGTTTCGGCTGGCACATTCCGGCCTACAAGAGCCGGCCCGGCCGGAAGCCCGAGGATATTCCCTGAATGGAACGCTGATCTTCAGGCGGCATAACTCTGGCCGTCGCCGCCGTAATAGCTGATGTAGCGGGCGGCGATTTCCTTGACCGGCATGACGATGAACACATCGACGGTCGAAAAATCGCGGTCGATGACGCAGCCGTCGCCGATACGCGCGCCGATGCGCAGATAGCCTTTCACCAGGGGCGGCATGGCGGTGATTGCCGCCTTGGGGTTCACCGCCTCGACCGGCATCATGGCCATCGGGTGATAGCGACGGCCAACGGCCCGTACATCCCAGTCCGCACTCGTGCGGCAATGATGAGCCATATAGGTCAGCGCCTCGGCATGGGCCGCCGGATCGATGCCGGGGAACGAAGCGCAGCCCACCATGACGTCGATGCCATAGTGGTTGAGATAGGCCCAGATACCCTGCCACAGGGCCTCGATGGTGCGTTTCGACCTGTATTGCGGCAGCACACAGGAACGGCCAAGCTCAAGGAACCGCAGATTGGGGTGGCGGGCGACCAGCCTGCGCAACTCGAATTCGTCTTCCGAATAGAATCCGCCCGCTGCCGTTGCCATCTCCTGCCGCAACAGGCGGTAAGTCCCGACAATGCGCCTGTGCTCGGGGCCGGTCAGGCTGTTGTCCAGAACCAGCAGATGGTCGCAAAGCGGATCGAAGCGGTCCGAATCGCGCCTGTCGATCTGGTCCAGGCTGCTGCGGGCACCCAGTTCATCATAGAAGATGCGGTAGCGGATTTCCTGTGCGGCCTCGATCTCGGCTTCGTTGCGGGCCAGCCGCACTTCCAGAGTGCCTATACGACCCAGAGGGCCGATCGGGCCTGCGAGTGACGGGGCCTGCGGCCCGGTGGCCGGTACGGTAACGAGCGTAGAGCCCAACCTGGTGTGACCTTGCGGCATCGCTGTCTGCACGGGCGATTCTCCTTCGAGCCATCCCTCGTGGCGCGGGGATACGATTGTGGTGCAACAGGATTGTGACAGTAGCGTGATATGGCGTGATCGGCAACAAAGCCGGACCTGTGCCGCACCAATGTTCATGTGGACATCAGGTCCTGAACGGCGGCAAGCAGATCACGTGGATCGAGCGGCTTTGTCAGGAAGGCCGTGGCGCCATGGGCGAGCACGGCATGGCGTGTCTTTTCCTGATTGTCAGCCGACAGCACCAGAATCGGGATTGCCGGAATACCGTGGGCTTTCTCATGCCGTCTGATATGGGCGATGGCATCCATGCCGTCCATCACCGGCATGTGCAGGTCCATGAGAACGACATCGTGGCGTCCCGTTCCGGTGTCGGTCGAGGTAAGCCGGTCCACTGCCTCCTTGCCGGTCGTGACCATCTCAAGGCGATGGCCGGCACTGCCGAGTGCGGCGCGAACCAGCAGGGCGTTGATTTCGTTGTCTTCGGCAATTAGGATGGAAAGTCCGCCGGACTTGTTTTCGTGTGCCGGATGCGCACGCGTTCCGGGCTGCTGCTGGTGTTGTTCGCCTGCGCTGTCGTAATTGCCGCCGGCAAGCACCTTCAGCAGTGTTGCGCCCCGCACGGGACGGGCTAGGAAACCACCATATCCGCCGGCCAGATATTCGCAGAGCCGCCCACGGTCGTTCGGCGCCATCAGGATGATGGCGCGGCTGGAGGCGAAAACATCGTCGCGCAGCGCCTGAACGGCGCGTCCGTCGCAGCCTTCCAGCGCGGCGTCCACCATCAGCGTGTCGCAGCCCTGGGCCAGCTTTCGTGCGGTTTCGGGGTTTTCGGCAATTTCGGCGGACCCGCCGTGGGCGCGGATCGTCCGCGCGATCACATCGGCCTCGATCCTGTTGGCGGAGAGGATCACGACATTGCGGCCTGCCAGCGCATCCTGCCGTGGGTGCGGCGGATCGGTCGCCTCATGCGCCGGCAGTTCGAAAACGAACTCCGTTCCTTCGCGCGGTGTGCTGGACACGGAGATCGTGCCGCCCATCGCCATCACCAGCCGTCTGGAAATCGCAAGGCCGAGCCCAGCGCCGCCATGCCGGCGCGTCGAGGTTCCATCGGCCTGCTCGAATTCGAGGAAGATGCGTTCGAGATCGCCTTGCCGCAGCCCCGGGCCGGTATCGCTCACGCCGAAGCGGATGTGATTGCCGCTGCGGGTGATGATGAGCGCCACGCCGCCGCTTTCGGTGAACTTGATCGCATTGCCGAGAAGGTTGAGCAGCACCTGCCGGACCCGCCCCGGATCGGCGGTGATCATCTGCGGGACATCGGGCGCGACATGGCAGCCGAGACCGATACCCTTGCCATGGGCGCGGTCGGCCAGAAGCTCCACGACATTGTCGGCCAGCTCGCGCAGCGAAACCGGCTGCGGCTCCGGATTGAACCGGCCGGCCTCGATCTTGGAGTAATCCAGAAGATCGTCGATCAGCGCCAGCAGCGCGCTCGCCGAGGTGGACACGGCGTTGACATAGGTATGCTGCTCGGGCGACAGGCTGGTATCCGATAACAGCCGCGCCATGCCCATGATGCCGTTCATCGGCGTGCGGATCTCATGGCTGACGGTGGCCAGGAAGCGGGACTTCGCCTGATTGGCGAATTCCGCCCGTTCGCGCGCCGCGATCAGCGAGGTTTCCGCCTGCTTGCGGGCGGTGATTTCGCGGGCGATGGCGTGATGCGAAACGGCGCCGGTATCCTTCTCGCGCACCGAAAGCTCGACCCATGAGAACCAGCGCTGGCCCTGCGCCGTGGTCATGCAGGCATCCGTCGAGCGCAGGCATTCGTTGTCGGTGAATGCAGCCTCCGGCGTAACAGTGAACTCCATGCCGATATCGGCAAGCGTCATGCCGCGCAGATCGTGCATCTCCCTGCCGACAAGTCCGGTGAAGACCCGATTGGCGTAGACGATCCTGCCGTGCCGGTCGCGGTGCACGACGATGTCGCCGAGCGCATCGATGAGGCCGTGGAAGCGCTCTTCGCTTTCCTGCATCTCCCACATCTGGTCGGAGAGTGTTTCCAGCCGGGTTCGCGCCTGGGCGGTCTCCCTGTCCAGTTGCTGCCGGGTGCGGCGTTCCTTCGACAGGATCAGCTCATGCAGCAGAATGCCAACAAATCCGGTGGCGAGCATGGCAAGGCTGAGGAAGGCGGGCGCGCCGGTCAGATGGGCAAGTCCGGCAAAAAGCAAAACGGACAGCCAGCTTGCGACAGGCAGGTTGCGGGAGATGGGCGTGGCGGAGAGATCGGTTCCGAGCGCTTCGGGCGACAGCGGCGGGGGAACGACACGAAGGCGGTGGCCGCCCGTTTCGTGCGCCTCGTCCCCTCCTGTCCGGTTGTGGTCCATCTCCGCCGTCATGCACAAAACAATGACAGGCAGAGCTTAGGGAAGGCTTCGGCAAACCCGCGCAATTTTACCGATCGCGGGCGTTTTGGTCAGTTGTCGCGCGATCTGACCTCGTAGCGCCAGCCGATGAACTCCTCCACCACCACGAGGAAAGCGCCGACGCTGATGAAGACATCCGCCAGATTGAAGACGGCGAAGGACCAGTGCGGCGTATGGAAGAGGATGTAGTCCACGACATGGCCGTAGATGGCGCGGTCGATGACGTTGCCCATCGCGCCACCGAGGATGAGCGCAAATCCAAGCCGGGCAAAAATCTGGCGCGGCGTGCTGCGCAGCGCCAGATAGACGATGAAGGCCGATACGACGAGCGAGATGACGATCAGCCCCGTATCGCCGAAGGAGGACAGCATCGAGAAGGCGATGCCGGTGTTGTAGGTGCGAAACAGCGCCAGAAACGGCAGCAGGTCGATCTTCTCCTGAAAGGGAAGCCCGCTTTCGACCGCGTATTTGATCCACTGGTCGAACACGATGGCGACGATGGCGAGGATCGCATAGATGCCGAGACCCTTGCCGGCGGCAGATGGGGCAGGGGTGGAACTCATGGGGCGGGCGCCTCCAGCGAGAGTGCCCCGCGGCGGATCTCGAACAGCATCACGCCGGTTGCGACTGCGAGGTTGAGCGAATCGGCGCGGCCGGCCTGCGGAATGCGCAGCAGGCGGTCGCAGCTTTGCGCCAGATCGTCAGGCAGGCCCTGCTGCTCGTTGCCCATCATAAGCAGTACCGGCTTGTCCGAGAAGTCGACCGAGCGATAATCGACCGCGCCTTTCAGATGCGTGCCGGCGACGAGGCCCGGAAAGCCCTTTCGCCAGGCAAGGAAGGCTTCCACGCTGGCTTTCGCGACCGGAACGGCGAAGATCGAGCCCATGGTGGCGCGCACCGTTTCCAGCGAGAACGGGTCGGTGGTGTCGCCGACGAGGATGACGCCTTTAGCGCCGACCGCATCGACGGTGCGGATGACGGTGCCGAGATTGCCTGGATCACGCACCCGGTCGAGCGCCACCCACACATCGCCCCTGGCCGGCCGAATATCTTTCAGGGGAACCAGACGCTGTGTGAACACGCCGACCACCATCTGTGGATTGTCGCGGCGGGTGATGGAGGAAAGCACTTTCTCCGAGACTTCCAGCACGTCGCCGCCAGCGGCCACGGTGCGGGCGGCGACCTTTTCGACCGCCGCATTGCCGCGTCCGGCTTTGGCGAAGATCAGGGTGCGGATTTCCCAGCCGAGATCGAGCGCGTCGATGACCAGCTTCAGCCCCTCGGCCATGAAGGCATTGTTCTGGTCGCGGAATTTCTTCAGCGCCAGAGCCTTGATGTCCTTGACCAGCGGATTGGACAGGCTGGTGACTTCTTTGACCCGTCCGACCGGACGGCGTTTTTCATGTTCGCTCATCTGGCGACCCATCTGGAAAAGAGCGAGGTGGAAAGCGCGCGGCCGGCCGATTTCTCGCGGATGATCAGTTCTCCGGATTCCACGGCGCCGCCCATGCCGGCGAAGGTGTCGCGCATCAGCGTATGGATGGCGAAGAAGGAAGCGCGGATCGAATAGGCGGTGAGCACCACGGCCAGCGGCTTCGGCGTCAGGATGGAGCGGCAGATGTCGGCAAGTGCGGGCAGATGCTCGAACAGTTGCCACACTTCGCCCTTGGGCCCGCGCCCATAGGATGGCGGATCGAACAGGATGATGTCGTAACGGCTGCCGCGACGCTCCTCGCGCTCGGCGAATTTCATCGCGTCCTCGACGATCCAGCGGATCGGCTTGCTGGTCAGCCGCGCCACTTCCTGATTTTCTCGGGCCCAGCCGATCGCCTTCTTCGAGGCGTCGACATGGGTGACCTCGGCCCCGGCGCGGGCGGCGACCAGCGAGGCAAGGCCGGTATAGCCGAACAGGTTGAGCACCTTCACCGGCCGTGTGGCATTCTCGATGAGGGCGGCCATGTGGTCCCAGTGCGAACCCTGCTCGGGAAAGACGCCGACATGGCGAAACGAGGTGAAGCGGCCGAGATAATCGATGCCGTCATGCTTCATCGGCCATGTTTCGCCGAGCGGATTGCGGGGAAACTGCCAGCGGCCCATTCCCTCCTCATCGGTGTTGCCGGTGAAGATGGCGTCGGCGCGGCCCCATTCCCTGTCGGGCAGGGCAGGGCGCCAGATCGCCTGCCCCTCCGGGCGCACGATGCGATAGGGGCCGTATTGCTCCAGCTTGCGCCCGTCGCCGCTGTCGAGCAGGGCGTAGTCGTCGCTGGGCGCGACCTCGAGGATCAGCGGCAGCCTTTCGGCCGGCAGCGCGCCTTCGTGGCGCACAAGCTGGCGCTTCGGCTGGTGCTGCGGCTCGCGTTCCTGCTCGGGACGCGCGTCTCGCTCCGGTCGCGGCCTTGCCTCATGGCTCCTGTTGCGCGTGGCTTTCAAGCGAATGCTCCGGTGGAAATATGCCTGCGCTTCTGCCATAGCGGCAGACGGGTCGCAACATGGCCCGCACCCATTGTGAGGGCAAGATGCAGGCAACCGGCATGAAAAGGGCTGCTCTGGCGGCCGCCACGCTCCTGTGTTCCTGCGTCGTTTCGCCATCGCTGGCCGATACAGTGGCCGCGCCGCTGGCTGAAACGGTTGTCGAGGCTCAGGTGGAGGAAGGCGTCCTGAAGGGGCACATGCTCCTTCCCGGCGACCTGTCAGGACAGCCGGTGGCCGTCATCATTCCGGGTTTCGGCCCAACCGACCATGACGGCAACAATCCGCTCGGCATCAATGCGGGCTATCTGAAGATGCTGGCCGAGGAACTGGCCGAAAAGGGAATCGGCTCCATCCGCATCGACAAGCGTGGCATGTTCGCCAGCACCATCGGTTTCCCCGACCCCAATGACGTGCGCGTGGCGGACTATGCCGGCGACGCCATTGCCTGGCTGAAGGTCGCTCGCGAGAAGGCGGGGACGGACTGCGCCTGGCTCGTGGGCCATAGCGAGGGCGGTCTGGTCGCCCTGAACGCCGCGCAGCTGGCGGGGCCGGACCTGTGCGGGGTGGTGCTCGTCTCCGCGCCCGGCCGTCCGCTGGGCGAGATTCTGCGGGAGCAGTTTACGGGGAACCCTGCCAACCGGCCTGTCCTTCCCCAGCTTCTGGAGGCGACCAGAACGCTGGAACGCGGCGAGAAGGTCGATGTCGCCAGCCTTCCCGGGATCGTGCGGCCGCTGTTTGCGGAAAGCATTCAGGGCTTTCTCATCGATCTGCTGAGCTACAAACCGGCGGAACTGATTGCAAAACTGAAGGTGCCGGTGCTGATCGTGCAGGGCGACAATGATCTTCAGGTGAAGGTTGCTGATGCAAAAAACCTGTCACAGGCCCAGCCGGCGGCGCAGCTGAAGATTTTCCCCGGTATGAATCACGTACTGAAGGAGACGCCGAAGGATAATCTCATCGCCAATTTCGCCGCCTATGGCGATGCCGGGATGCCTCTGGCTGCGGGCTTGTCCGATGAAATAGCCGGGTTCATCGCCGGCAGGCGCTGAACCGTTCCGTGCCGGCTCAGGCGCTCGGGTGCGGCAGCGCCGGATTGTGAGGGGCCGGATTGTTCGGGTTCGCGGCGGCCGGGCGCGCGCCTGCTGCCTGCTTCAGGCTTTCGGCCTCGATCGCGCGCTGGCGGGCCAGCTTGCGGTAGCGTCCCTGCCGGAACCATGTGGCCAGGCTTCCGATCAGCATGCCGAGCGCCAGTGCTGCGAACAGGAACACGAAGAAAGGCAGCGTGTAGGTCAGCGCCGGATTGCCGGGGTTGAACGGATCGACGGTGAACGCAACCGGGGCGCGGTTCGCCACCGCCAGCGCGATCAGGATGATGGCCAGCGGCACGAAGACGAGAACGAGTGCGAAGCGATTGAACATTGGAAATTCCTGACGCCTGGAGCATTTTGCAGTCAGCGAAGTCGTCTGACGTCGCATAAATGCGGCTCAAACAAAGAGATAGAGCAGCGGCCCGGATTTATCCGGGCGTCAGTCGCTCTAAAGCGTGTCGCGATCTCTCAGAGTTGCCGCTTACGCTTTAAGTTCCTGTTTTTACGCATGTCGTTGTCCCGAAGGCGGTTCCCGCTTTCGGGCGACAGGCTTTAGTCCTCCGCGTTCAGCCTTTCACGCAGTTCCTTGCCGGTCTTGAAGAAGGGAACCCACTTTTCCTCGACCTCGACCGCTTCGCCCGTGCGCGGGTTGCGTCCGGTGCGGGCGGGGCGGTTCTTCACCGAGAAGGCGCCGAAGCCGCGCAACTCCACGCGGTTGCCCTCCGCCAGCGCATCGGTGATCTCATCAAACACCGCGCTGACGATGTTTTCGACATCGCGCAGGAAAAGATGCGGGTTGCGAGAGGCAATGATTTGCACGAGTTCAGACTTGATCATGCGGGCAATCCCCTTGCGGACAAACATGCGGTCGAAATTATGCAGATGATTTCATTCGCTTTTTTCATTTGAAAGCGGGACTGTCAAGGGTGCCAGACCGACACCAGCCCGTCAAGGAACAGCCGCTCCATGCCAAGCTCCCTGACCACGTCGCCGCTTTGCTCGGGCAGACCCAGAGCGCGCGCGATGTTGCGTACCAGCGATTGCGACAAAAGAAGGCTTGCCGTTCCCTCCTTCGGCTTCCACTCGATAACCCTGAGATCGGGCGCGACGCCTTTGCTTTCCAGCCACGCCACGGCTTCTTCCTCTCCCCCGAGAGCGTCAACGAGCTTGTTCTGCAAGCCCTGTCGTCCGGTGAAGATCGAACCGTCGGCAAGCGCAAGCGCCTGCTCGCGGGTCATCGACCGGCGGTTGGCGACGATGTCGACGAACCAGTCGTAGCTGTCCATGATCAGGCGGCGCACCATGGCGCGCTCTTCCTCGTTGGTCGGCTTGAAGGGCGAGGGCGAGGCCTTGAGCGGCGAGGATTTCACCTCTTCCAGCTTGATGCCGATCTTGTCCATCAGGCCGGTGACGTCCGGATACTGGATCAGCACGCCGATCGAGCCGACGATCGAGGACTGGCGGGCCACGATATGATCCGTGGCGCTGGCGATCATGTAGCCGGCGGACGCCGCCAGCGTGCCGACTTCCGCGACCACCGGCTTCTCAGCGGCGATCTTGCGCACGGCCTCGTAAATGGATTCCCCGCCGGTCGTGGTGCCGCCGGGCGAGTCGATCTGGACGATGACGCCGGCGACGCGCGGCGATTTGCGGATTTTCTCCAGCCGCTCGAGCAGCTTGTCGTCCTGGGTGATGGTGCCCGTGATCCTGACCTTGGCGATATGGGAGCCTGAGCCGGTGCCATCGCCGCCAAACCAGGCTGCGATGCCGCCTATGGCAAGCAGGATGACGATGATTGTCAGTGCGCGCCAGAATGTCAGCTTGCGCCGAAGTCTGCGCCGGTCGATCAGGTCATCGGCTCTCTGTGCCATGCTCAGCCTCTTGGATGGGATATGGGCAGTGCCTATCTAGATCATCGTGCCGCCGGCGACCACCACTTTTGCCCGTTTTGCGCCGTAAAGGAGGTCTTGCGGGCCATTTGCGCCATCGTGTATCCTTAGACCGGTCATATTTTTACGGTTTTGATCCGTCCGGACTTGTTTGAAACGTTCCGCCTCCCGAATTACTGGGCATAAAGCGTAAGCTTCCTTTTGTAGAAAGTATTTGTTTTGTCGCCAGTGACAGATCCGATGGGCATGGAAGACAGACTGCCGCGGCCCGCGCTTGCCCAGGCGGGCGACGGCCAGCGCGAAGCAGCATTCGACCGTGCCCAGCAGCATTCGCGCCGGGTGCGCAGGCTTAAATTCGTGGTTCCGGCGATCGCCATTGCCATGGCTGTCGCCTTTCCGCTTTATTCTTACATGGTTGCTCCCGACGAGGTGCCGGTCACGACCGAGAGCAGCGCTTTTTCCGATGGCAAGCTGGTGATGTCCAATCCGAAGCTGGAAGGCTTCACCAAGGCGCTTCTGCCTTACGCGATGACGGCGGTTCGGGCCGTGCAGGATACCGCCAAAGAAGGCGTGATCGAGCTGGAGGGCATCAGCGCCCGGCTGCCGCTCAATGCGGAAACCACGGCGAAGGTGGATGCGTTAAACGGTTCTTATGATCGTTCGGGCAATACGCTGCAACTGGACAACGAAATTACGGTCACGACCACCGACGGAATGGTTGCAAAGCTGAAATCGGCCTTTCTCGACATGGACAAAGGCAATATGAAGACGGAGCAACCCGTCGAAATCAGCCGGGCCGGATCGCGCATCACTTCCGACACGATGTCGGTGGAAGATGGCGGCAAGGTCATGATATTCGAGAAGCGGGTTCGCGTGAGCATCGACCCCGCCGCCCGGAAGGCGGATCAGAAAAAGAGCGGAGACACCAATGCTACGCAGTGATTCGATGAGGCTTGCAGCGCTTGCATCTGCCTTGTCCCTTGTCGTGGCGGGCTCCGCCTTCGCCCAGTCGGGCGGCACCGGCACCATGTCGGGCCTGAAGCTGGCGGGTGATCAGCCGATCGAGATCGAAAGCGACAAGCTGGAAGTGCGTGAGAATGAAAGTCTCGCCATTTTTACCGGCAATGTGCAGGTCATTCAGGGGCCGACCCTGCTCAAGGCCGGTTCCATGGATGTTTATTACGTCAACGACAAGGGCGGTAATGCCGACGCGGCTGCGGGCTCCGCCACCACCGGCACGGCCAACATCGACCGGCTTGAGGTCAGGGACAAGGTTTACATCAAGTCCGACACGCAGGTCGCCACGGGCGATCGCGGCACCTTCGACATGAAGACCGAGGTTCTGGTTCTGTCGGGCGACAAGGTGGTCCTGTCTGATGGCGACAATGTTCTCACCGGCTGCAAGCTGACCGTGCAGATGAAAACCGGCCTCGCTCAGGTGGAGGCCTGCGGCAAGAGGGTCATGATGTCGATCTCTCCGGGTTCGCAGAAGAAACCGTAGGATCGCGGATGCTTTCACTTCAGAAGTTCGGCCTGTCCGGACGCAAGGCCAGTGAGACTGCTTCCCCGCCGAAGGATGAGGCAGTTTCGTCCGGGCTCAAGGGCACGCTGATCGCCCGCGGCCTGACCAAGAGCTATAAGGGCCGAAGGGTTGTCAACGGCGTTTCGCTTGGCGTGCGCGCCGGCGAGGCCGTTGGTCTGCTTGGGCCCAATGGCGCCGGCAAGACGACCTGCTTCTACATGGTTACCGGGCTGGTTCCGGTGGACGAAGGCTCCATCGAGATCGATGGTTACGATGTCACCTCGATGCCCATGTATCGCCGGGCGCGGCTGGGCATCGGCTATCTGCCGCAGGAAACCTCCATCTTCCGGGGGTTGAGCGTCGAGCAGAACATACGCGCGGTGCTGGAAGTCGTCGAAAAGAGCCGCAAGCAGCGCGAGAAGAACCTCGATGAGCTGCTGGAAGAGTTCCATATCAGCCATCTCCGCCATGCGCCGTCGATGGCGTTGTCCGGCGGTGAACGCCGGCGACTGGAGATCGCGCGCGCGCTGGCCAGCCGGCCGGCCTATATGCTGCTTGACGAGCCTTTCGCGGGTATCGATCCCATCGCTGTGGCTGATATCCAGCAACTGGTGCGCCATCTCACCAAGCGCGGCATCGGCGTGCTGATCACCGATCACAATGTGCGCGAGACGCTGGGGCTCATCGACCGCGCCTACATCATCCACGCCGGCGAAGTCCTCACTCATGGCCGGGCCGAGGAAGTGGTCGCCAATGCCGATGTGCGGCGTCTCTATCTCGGCGAAGGCTTCACGCTCTGAAGCCTTCCGCTGCGAAAGCGCCTTTTCTTCCGAATATAGTCTTTTCCCTCCCGAACGCTGCTCCGCCTGACGCTTTCTGAGGCAGATGCGGGCGCGAGCAGGGTTTTCGCGCGCCATCGCGCTTGACAAGCAAAAGCCGGGCCAGTTTGAATTGCCGGCACGGATAATCTCCTTTCCCGTTGCTTCGTGGGAAGAAACGCTACCGAATGGCACTCTCGGCAAAATTGCAGGTCAGGCAGACGCAGTCGCTGGTGATGACACCGCAACTGCTGCAGTCGATACGCCTGCTGCAATTCACCCATGCCGAACTGGAGCATTTCGTCGACGAAGAGGTTGAGCGCAATCCCCTGCTGGAGCGAGCGGAGAGCGGTCCGGATGATCTGGCCGGACCGGAGCCGGAATCCGACGCGAACAGCGCCGGCGAAACCGGCGACGACTGGTTCGGCAAAGAAGCGGGGCTCTCTTCCGAGGCGATATCGGAGCGGTTGGATTCGTCTCTTGAAAATCTGTTTCCGGATGATCCGGGGCGTTCCGAACAGCTTGACCCTTCCTTGTCGATGCAGTGGAAATCCGCCGCTGGCGGATCCGCCGGTGGAACTTCCGAGGGGTTCGATCTTGAGGATCTGGCGGCCGCACCCGTCACCCTGCGCGATCACGTCGCGGAACAGATTGCCTTTGCGTTCACCGATCCGCGGGAACGGATGATCGCGGCCGAGCTTGCCGATTGCCTTGACGAGGCCGGCTATTTACGGGCCGATCCGGGCGAATGTGCCGAACGGCTCGGCACGGATGCCGACAGCGTCGAGGCCGTGCTTTCCCGTTGCCGGAATTTCGATCCGCCGGGGCTGTTCGCACGTGACCTTGCCGAATGCCTGTCCATCCAGCTTCGTGCCCGCAACCGGCTCGATCCGGCCATGCGGGCGCTGCTGGAGAGGCTCGATCTTCTCGCCCGCAGGGATTTCCAGTCGCTCAGGCGTATCTGCGGCGTCGATGAGGAGGACCTTCTGGATATGCTGGCCGAGATCCGGGGTCTGGATCCGCGTCCGGGTCTCGCCTTTTCCGGAGGGGCCAGCGAGACGCTCGTGCCCGATGTCGAGGTGCGGCCCGCCAGCGATGGTGGGTGGACTGTGGAACTGAATGCCGATGCCCTGCCGCGCGTGCTGATCGACCAGACTTATTTTGCACGGGTGTCCGCCCAGACGCGGGATCAGGGCGAAAAGGATTTTCTCGGGCAATGCCTGCAGAGCGCCAACTGGCTGGCGCGCAGCCTCGACCAGCGCGCGAGGACCATCCTGAAGGTGGCTTCCGAGATCGTGCGCCAGCAGGATGCCTTTCTGGCCCATGGCGTGCGGCATTTGCGGCCGCTCAACCTGAAGACCGTGGCCGACGCCATCGGCATGCACGAATCGACTGTCAGTCGGGCCACCGCCAACAAGTACATGAACACGCCGCGCGGCGTATTCGAGATGCGCTATTTCTTCACCGTGGCGATCGCAGCGTCCGGCGAGGGCGAATCCCATTCCTCCGAAGCCGTGCGCGACAGGATTCGCGAACTGATCGAAGCCGAGGAAATGAGCTGTGTACTTTCGGATGACACGATTGTTGATCGCCTGAAGGAGGAAGGCATCGATATCGCCCGGCGCACGGTCGCCAAGTATCGGGAAGCTATGAATATTCCCTCTTCGGTCCAGCGCAGGCGCGAGAAGCGGGCGCGCGCCGGCCTGAAAGGCTGACGCCGGGGCACCGCGCTGCCGGTCGCCGTTTCGTTGACAAGCACCCATGAAGTGTCTAGAAGCCCGCCCGCATGAGGCGGGTCTGACCCGCGCAGGGAATGGCCATCGATGCTTGGACGGCAGGCTTTGAGAGTCGGCTGCGACGTTCTCGGGCAAATTCGGCACAAGGGGTGCCGTGTGGCTTGTACGAACGGACTACGCGTATAAACTCCGGTAAGTTTGAAGTCTGTACAGGGAAGGTCGGTAATCAGATGGCATTGCGGATTGCAGGAAAACATATGGATGTCGGTGATGCGTTCCGGACGCGCATCGATGAACGTGTTACTGACATCATTGCGAAATATTTCGACCGCGGCTTTTCGGGCCAGGTCACTGTCATCAAGTCCGGCTCGCGTTTCACCTGCGATTGCGTTGTGAGGCTTGATTCGGGCGCCTCCCTGCAGGCTGCCGGCGAATCCCACGATCCCATTCAGGCTTTCGATGCTGCGGCTGAACGGCTGGAAAAGCGTCTGCGCCGTTACAAGCGCCGTCTGAAGTCGCATTATCCGGTGAATGCCTCTTCCGAGGGGCAAAATATCGCCTA
Organism: Aquamicrobium sp. YD-1-mutant5; assembly: GCF_059509755.1. Taxonomy (NCBI): domain Bacteria; kingdom Pseudomonadati; phylum Pseudomonadota; class Alphaproteobacteria; order Hyphomicrobiales; family Phyllobacteriaceae; genus Aquamicrobium; species Aquamicrobium sp. YD-1-mutant5. The sequence goes on along the minus strand of NZ_JCAKKP010000005.1, from coordinate 174,125 downwards.
CACGGTGGTGGAAGCGCTGGCCGAGGATGACGAGGAGGATATCCCGGAGGATTTCGCTCCCACCATCGTCGCCGAATCGAGCCTTGCGCTGAAGACGATGTCCGTCGCTTCGGCGGTCATCGAACTCGACACGACGGGCAGCCCCGTCCTTGTGTTCCGTAACGGCGGGACAGAACAGCTCAACATCGTCTATCGCCGGCCGGACGGGAACATCGGCTGGATTGATCCCGCGACGGTAAAAACCGCGTAAGGGTAGAAAAGACGGCGGGTACCTGCGTTCTTGGGGCCGGCCGCGGCAGGCGAAGCAGAGGAATTTCAAAAATGGCTCTGAACGATCTTGTCGACGTTCCGGCAATCCTGCCGGCGTTGAAGGCCAGCTCCAAGAAGCAGGTGCTCCAGCTTCTGGCCGAGCGCGCATCCGCTATCTCGGGTATTCCCGAGCGCGACATTTTCGAGACGATCCTGCAGCGCGAAAAGCTGGGGTCCACCGGTGTCGGCAACGGCATCGCCATTCCGCACGGCAAGCTGGCCGGCGTGAAGGGCATCACCGGCGTCTTCGCGCGACTGGAAACACCTGTCGATTTCGAGGCGCTGGACGATCAGCCGGTCGATCTCGTATTTCTGCTGCTGGCGCCCGAGGGTGCCGGCGCGGACCATCTCAAGGCCTTGTCGCGCATCGCGCGTGTGCTGCGCGACACCGACACCGTGAACAAGATCCGCGGCACCCGCGATGCGCAGGCAATTCACGCGCTGCTTTCCGAAACGCCGGCATCGCACGCAGCCTGAGAACAGGCAGCGCCAGTCGCCGTTTTTCCTGATTGAACCTTTACCGCAGGGGCCGCACACAGCGGCCCTTCTGCTTCATGTGGCTTCAGGAGCGTTCCGCCTCCGGCTCCGGCATCATTGCCGAACTGTCATGGAGCTCAGTGCGTGGCAACCGTGGTCAGGTCGTTTTCCATCGCTCCGGCAAGTGCGCGGTCGCGTTCGTCCGCCAGCAGGATCGGCTGGCCGTTCGCGGCGAACAGTGCCCACAGCTCAAGTCCGGGCGTGATCTGCGCCAGGCCGGGGAAGCGGCCGCGCAGGTCGTCGCTCGACATCTTTCGCAGATAGGCAACTGTACCTTCGCCGAGATGGGCCAGTTCGCCTTCGCTCATCACCTGGCTGTCGGCAATCGTGTCAACGGTTCTGGTCATATCCAGGCCTCCTGTCTATGAGCCGCCTTCCAAGGCCGGCTCTTCAGCATCGGCAAAGATCAGTCTTTCACCGATATGTTTATTTTTCGTACCAGCCTTTCGGCTTCGGGCCGGTCGAGATCTATGGACAGAAGCCCGTTCCTGAGCTCTGCCCCGATCACGCGCATTCCATCAGCCAGCACGAAACAGCGCTGGAACTGGCGGGCAGCGATGCCACGGTGGAGGAATTCGCGCTCGGAGTCGTCTGTCTGACGGCCTCTGACGATCAGCTGGCTTTCCTCGGTGGTCACGTCGAGGTCGCTTTCCGCGAACCCTGCGACGGCCAGCGTGATCCGCAGCTTTTCTGTGGTGCCGTCTGCGCCGCGAAGGCGCTCGATATTATAGGGAGGGTAGCCGTCGCCCGACTTTGCCAGACGTTCCAGCGTTTTCTCCATGGCATCGAAGCCGAGGAGAAGCGGGCTGGAAAAAGGCGTCATTCTGGTCATGCAATCCTGTCCTCTTGAGAGCGACAAATTCCGGAAGAACCCACACGGCATTCTTCCATGCACCAGATATGGTCTGCCACAGCCCCGAGTTCAAGATTTGGCCGTCTGAGCTGCACAGGAAAGGCAGGCTTGCCTTCGGCTTTCGCCGGTTTGCGCCGATGGTGACCTTCACCGGGCCCTGCGGGAGAGGGCAGCATCCACCTCGCTCGCGAGTGGGATGGAAGGCTGGGCGCTGGCTTTGAGGCAGGCGAGGGAACCTGCCGCAGCCGCGCGCGTAAGCACCTTTTCAAGAGACAGCTCCATGCTGAGGCCCGCTGCCAGATAACCGCAGAAGGTGTCGCCCGCACCAACCGTATCGACCGGCTGTATGTCCATGGCTGGCACCTCCAGAAAATTGTCGGGCGTCGCGGCCATAACGCCGTCGGGGCCCAATGTAACGATGATCGTTCTGCCGGTCCGGGATACGAAGCTCCGCATGCGTTGTCTGGCGTCGCTGCCTTCAATCCCGATGGTGCGGCAGCACTGGGCGAACTCCGTTTCGTTTGCGACTATGAAGTCTGCTTTGGTGAGGCACCGGCCTGACTCAGCGCGGTACGGTGCGATGTTGAGCACGCTGAGCGCACCCGAATCCCGCGCCATATCGAGTGCAGCCTCGACGGTTTCGGGCGGTATCTCCTGCTGAAGCAGCAGGACATCACCCTTCCTCAGCTCTGCCTTTTCAAGATGAGCTGGACGAACTTCGCTGTTGGCGCCCGCCACCAGCGCGATCATGTTTTCACCGTCGGCGCCGACGAAGATAAGCGCGGTACCGGTCGGGGCCGTGCTGACGGCCACGCCGGAAAGATCGAGCCGGCCGGCGCGCAAAAGGGACAAAGCTTCACCGGCGAAGGCATCGTTACCGACTGCGCCGATCATGCGCACCCCTGCGCCGGCGCGCGCTGCCGCCAGGGCCTGATTGGCACCCTTGCCGCCGGGAGCTTTGTCAAAGCCGCTGCCCTGCAATGTCTCGCCGGGAGAGGGCAGGCGCTCCAGCCTGACGATCAGATCCAGATTGATAGACCCGACAACGACGATCATGCCCGCAAAACTCCCTGACCTTGCGAGCTTATCGTGCGCCGCACAAAGCGCAATGCGCGCTTCCCGGTGTCAGGCTACCTGTCCCGCTTCCCAGCCGAGAATGGCCCGCTTGCGGGTCAGGCCCCAGTGATAGCCAGTGAGCGCACCGGATTTCGCCAGGGCGCGGTGGCAGGGCACCACGAAGGAGATGGGATTGGCCCCGCAGGCAGCGCCCACGGCGCGCGAGGCCTTCGGCTCCCCGATCTGTCCGGCGAGATCGGAATAGGTTCTGGCCGCGCCCATGGGGATAGACAACAAAGCCTCCCACACCCGCACCTGAAAGTCGGTGCCGATCATGACCACGCGCAGGGGCTGGTCGGCGCGCCAGCGGGACGGATCGAAGATGCGCTGCGCATAGGGCAGGGTGGCGGCCATGTCTTCGATGTAGGTGGCGTTGGGCCAGCGGCCGGCCATATCGTCGAACGCGGCTTTTTCATCGCCGGGATCGTTGAAGGAAAGGCCGGCAAGCCCCCGGTCGGTGACCATGATCAGCGCGATGCCGAAGGGCGAGACGTGGTAGCCATAATTTATGGTCAGGCCTTCGCCGCGGTTCTTGTAGGCCCCCGGCGACATCGCCTCATGGGTGACGAACAAATCGTGCAGGCGGGCAGGGCCGGACATGCCCACTTCCATGGAGGCTTCCAGCAGCGGCGCGCCCGATTCGAGCAGCCGCCGCGCATGGTCGAGCGTCACCGCCTGCAAAAAGCCCTTGGGCGAAAGCCCGGCCCAGCGGGTGAACAGTTTCTGCAGGCCGGTCGGGGTCTCGCCCACATCGGCAGCCAGTTCCTCCAGCGATGGCTGGTCGCGATAGTCGAGGCTGATCTTTTCGATGACTTGGCGCACGATCTCATAATCGCTGCCTTGCGGGGTGATGTCGCGTTCGAGAACGGGTACGGGCTTCATCTGGGTGCGGGCGTTCATGGCCTGTCTCGCTGATATCTGTCTGGTCTCAAATATCGTCCCAAAAGAGCGCCATTCCCACCCGTTTCCTGCCGAATGCGTGCTTTCTTAACGGGCCTTTGCGGTGGCAAGGGCGCGGGAAAACGCGGTGGCGAAGCTTTCGCGGTCGTCCGGGTTGAGGAAACTGCCGATCGCCACGCTTTGCTCGCGCGTTTCCACCGCCATGCGGGTAATGCCGATTTCGGTGTGGCGGGCCACGGAAAAGCGTGTCCAGAACGGATTGAAGCGATGCTGCTCGGATTTGCCGGAGGGCGAAATCTTGCGGATATGCAGTTCGGTTCGGGAAACCGACACTTCCTCGCGGGCGCGGGCAGCCCGATAGTTGAACCGGAATGCGACATAGAGGGCCACCACGTCGAGACCGAAGAAGCCGAAGATCGGCCATGCGCCGTGGCTGAGGAAAATGATGCCGATGATGGCCCAAGCAGACAGCATGGCGCCGAACAGGATCAGAAAGCCGGTGCGCCCAAGCGATCTGTACGGCGTCAGCAGCGCTGTGAAGAAGGGCTGATCCGCGGCAAAGTCGGCATTTGTCTCGCTCATGCGGCGATACTATAGGATGAGCATGAGCAAGCCCAAGTCAAAAGATCGGCCTGTGCCCGGAAATGAGGTTGCGCGGACGGTGCCGAAGGCAAAGGCGGTGAAGGCGCGGCCTGCGCCGCGCCGTCCGCGTTCGCTGTACACGCCGGCCGAGGTTCATGAGATTTTCCGCCGGTTCTCGGTGCAGCGGCCGGAACCGAAGGGCGAACTGGAGCATGTCAACGCCTTCACCCTGCTGGTGGCGGTGGTGCTGTCGGCGCAGGCGACCGATGCCGGCGTCAACAAGGCGACACGCGCACTGTTCCAGATCGCCGACACGCCGCAGAAGATGCTGGCGCTGGGTGAGGAGAAGGTGGGCGACTATATCCGCACCATCGGCCTGTGGCGCAACAAGGCAAAGAACGTGATCGCCCTTTCGCAGGCGCTCATTCGCGATCATCACGGTAAAGTTCCTGATGATCGCGACGAACTGGTGAAGCTGCCGGGTGTTGGCCGAAAGACCGCCAATGTGGTGCTCAACATGGCTTTCGGCCAGCATACGATGGCGGTGGACACCCACATCCTGCGCATCGGCAACCGTATCGGACTGGCTCCGGGCAAGACACCGGAGCAGGTGGAGGCGGAGCTTGTCCGCATCATTCCAGACGAATTCATGCGCCATGCCCATCACTGGCTCATCCTGCACGGGCGCTATGTGTGCAAGGCGCGAAAGCCGGATTGCCCGGCATGTGTGATTGCCGATATCTGCAAATCTGCGGAAAAAACCACCTCCATACCCGCTCCGCTGGTGGAGCTGGCGCCGCAGGAAATCCCGCAGTCACTTTGAGTGCGTCGCTGCTGCTTTGCCGGTGCGCCGGATCACGCTTTGGCTTTTTCAGGCTTTGCCGGCGCGGTTTCCTGCGGAATTTTCAGCTGGCGGACGAGGCTTGCCAGTTCCGGCTCATCGATCAGCACGGCTGCCTGCGCGGGTGAAAGCCATGCGCGCTGGCGGCGGCCGGATTCCGGCCACTGCTTCATCTGTTCGGAGACTTCCAGAAGATAGACGGTGACATCGATGCGCACGAAGGCGGCCGGCAGGCGCTTCCAGTAAGTGTAGGTTCCTGCGGGCTCCTTGAGCGTCTTTCCAGAGACGCCGGCCTCTTCCTCAGCCTCGATGGTGGCGGCCTTGCGGCCGCTCTTGCCTTTCATCGGCCAGCCTTTGGGCAGAATGAAGCGCTGGGTTTCGCGCGAGGTGACCAGCATGACCTGCAAATCGCCATCGGCTCCGATCCTGAAAGGGATCGCCGCCACCTGGCGAATCTTCTCGCCTTTCTTCGCTTTACGAAGGACCTGCTTCTTCTGTTTCGCCATATTCCGTCGATTCGATCTGCACCGAACAGAATAGTCGGCTAATCAATTGAGGCAAGCCACGTCAGCGGCAATTCCTTACATAACCGCTGCCTGTCACCTGAGTTTGACAGTTTTGCTGAAAAGTGGGCACCTGCGGGCGCTGCCCGGGAGGCTGGGTGACCTGCTGGCGGTCGATCTGCCTGTTAAGCTGCTGCTGCTGCTCGAATTGCTGGCGCTGGATGCGGTTCTGAAGCTGGATGATTTCGGACTGGTCCTGCACCACGGGCGGCCGTTGCTGGGCCGAGGCCGGAACGCTGACGGTCAGAAGTGCTGCTGCGAAGACCGCCGCCGCATATGAGGTTCGGGAGAGTTCGTTCAGCATCTGTCCGCAACCCTTGATACCGCCAGAATATAAGCCTGCTGCATCATTGTTCCAGAAAATTGAGGCCGAAAAACAGAAAAGGCCGCCCAATGGCGGCCTTTTCGTGCAGTTACTAAATCCACTGGTTTCAGTGATACTTAAGAGCCAATGGTAGCACCGCCGCCTTTGGCTGGCTTATTAGCTGCCATTGCCACCGCCGGCGGTGCCGTTTGCCTTCTCAAGTTCACCGCTCACCTTTTCGAAGGTTCCGCTGATGTTGGTGCCAAGAGCAGTGGCAGCCGTGATGATGCCAACGGCGATCAGAGCTGCGATCAGGCCGTATTCGATGGCGGTGGCGCCAGACTCGTCCTTGGCGAAGCGTGCGAAAAGCTTGGTCATATCTGTATTCCTTGTTGCCCAGGTTGTGACTTGTTTGAACGGCTTCTTGATGAACCGTGACCCCACTATCGCGGGTGCAGCTTTCGGTTGTGTTAAGCCCGATGGTAAACGAAAAATGTCGAAAAAATGTACTTAACAAAGGCGCAACAGAGAAGGTTGAATTGTTGGAATCCGGATCCCTCAAACAGGCGTGAAAGGCCAGAGGCCATCGCGATCGCCCTTCATGCCTGCTTTTCTCCAATCAGGCGTTTGATGCGGGAGTTACGGCGAGCCTGCCGGGCCCCACGGGATGGCCAAGGGTCATTATTTTTCCTGTCGCCATGAGCGCCAGCACAATCAGTGTCAGCCCGGCAGGAATATCGACCAGGTGATGACCGCCATGCACCAGAACGCCGGGAATGACCATGATCACGATGGCCAGATAGGGCAAGAACAGCCACTTCATCGGCCGTGAAAAAAGCAGAGACAAACCGGCCATCACGATATGCATCGATGGGAATGCGATCATGCCGCGAATTTCGTCCGGGCTGATCATGGATGAGCCATGTTTGAAGTGGGACAGGATCGTTGCCCCGTATTCTGTCGATACGACAGGGTGTACACGCAGCAATATGTCTTTCGGCACCTGATAATACGCACTTGGTCCAAGACTTGGAAAGAAAGCCCAGAAAATAACGGCGATGAGGCCTGAGATAGACAGGCTCAATGTAAACGCGTGCAGGTGCCGGATGCGATTGGTGAAGACCAGAGCAATGATGAGCACCGCGACTTGTATCAGAGTGGCGTTATAGGCCAGACGCATCGCCTGGCTGACCAGTGGATGGTCAGAAGCCCATGCGATTATCTGCGGCCAGGAATAGCCGAGCAGAGTGTCCATCTGGATCAGCCAATCGTCGATCAGAGGCCTGCTGTTGGGCGTCAACAGGTAATTGAGCAGGGAAACCGAGTTGGAAAACAGAATGAAAATGCCCACTGTGGTGATCGCGCTGCCCAGTTCCCTGCTTCTTCCGCTGTGGCGATACCACGAACCAAGACCCAGAAAGAGCATCACCAGCAGGCCGAGCACGGCATAGGAGCCCCAGGCAACCTTTGCAGGGTGCAGCAGGATCAACATCGCATCGATGGCCAGCACCGTGAACGTGATCCGGAACAGGAAAAGCTCGGCCGGAGGATAAAGGGGATCAGATGTGAACATGGCTGATTTTGATCACAACATGGCTTACAAATCTCTAATGGCCACTCTGCCGAGCTTGTGTAGACGGGCCTCTGCTCATATCTCTTGTGCCAGAAAGGTGCACTGATGTTCCGTTTCCTGTTCCGGCTTGCCGCGATGGTTTCACTTTCGGTCGCCGTGACCATGGCGGTGCTCGATGCGACGCGCACGGTTGCGGCTTCTCAGCTGATCACCACGCCGCTGAAAACCAGCTGGAATGCGGTGTCGCCGCAGACACTGGGTGCCGCGGAAATGTTCGTGCGCGAGAAGATTGGTCCGCTGGTCTGGGATGTAGGCGTGAACTTCATTCTGTCTCTGCCGGGTTTTGCGGTGTTCGCGTGCCTGGCATTGCTGCTCTACGCCATCGGCTACCGGCGCGAGCGCCCGGCCGTACGCTATGCAGCCGGCTGAACGGTGATAGCCCTTTAGCGCTAACCCTTTAAGGAAGGAAGACCGACATGTTTTCCCTGAATGATCTCCTGAGCAAGAAATCCTCCATGCCGAAGCCTGAGGAGGCGCTGCCGGGACGCGATCAGCCGCTCCCGACCGCCGAGACCCACTACGTCAACGGCAATCCGCTCAAAGGACCTTATCCGGCTGGCATGCAGAGCGCCTTGTTCGGCATGGGCTGCTTCTGGGGTGCGGAGCGGCTCTTCTGGCAGATGCCGGGCGTCTTCGTCACCGCCGTCGGCTATGCAGGTGGCCTCACGCCCAACCCGACCTATCGTGAAACCTGCACCGGGCTCACCGGCCATGCCGAGGTGGTGCTGGTGGTCTTCGATCCAGACATTGTATCGTATGCCGACCTGCTGAAGCTGTTCTGGGAAAATCACGACCCGACGCAGGGCATGCGTCAGGGCAACGACATCGGCACCACCTATCGCTCGGTGATCTTCACCACCAGCGAGGCGCAACTGGAGCAGGCAAAGGCTTCGCGCGATGCCTATGAGGCCTCGTTGCTGGCAAGCGGCCGCGGCAAAGTCACCACGGAGATTGCGCCGGCGCCGGAGTTCTATTTCGCTGAAACCGAGCACCAGCAATATCTGGCGAAGAACCCGGACGGCTATTGCGGCCTGCAAGGCACAGGCGTTTCCTGCCCGATCCCGACCGGCGTGCGCGCCTGACCGTCCGTTCCGGTCGTGTCGTCTCCGCACTTACCAGTGGGGCGGTTTGGTCACCGGTATCTCGGGCGAGGCCTGTTCTTCCAGTTCCAGAAAGCGCTCGGTCAGGGCGTTGAGCTTCTTCTGAAGCCGGTCGATCACCTTCCACTGTTCGGCGAGCTGGCCGGACAGTTCCTCGATGGTCTTTTCCTGTTCGGCCGCGCGGATTTCCAGCGCGACCAGCCTGTCATTATCACTGTCGCTCATGGCGGGCCTATTTCGTGCCATACATGCGGTCGCCCGCATCGCCGACACCGGGCATGATGTAACCCTTTTCGTTGAGCTGGCGATCGATGGACGCGGTATAGACCGGCACGTCCGGATGGGCGGCGGTGAAGCGGGCAATGCCTTCCGGCGCTGCGAGCAGGCACAGGAAGCGGATATTGGTGGCGCCGCGCGCCTTCAGCCTGTCGATTGCCGCCGTGGCCGAATTGGCGGTCGCCAGCATGGGGTCGACCACGATCACCAGCCGGTCGGCAAGGTCGCTGGGAGCCTTGAAGAAATATTCGATCGCTTCCAGCGTATCGTGATCGCGATAAAGCCCTATATGGGCGACGCGCGCGGCCGGTACGAGGTCGAGCAGGCCTTCGAGCAGCCCGTTGCCGGCGCGCAGCACGGAGGCGAACACCAGCTTCTTGCCTTCCAGCACCGGCGCTTCCATTTCCTCGATCGGCGTTTCGATGGTTCTCGTCGTCAGTTGCAGGTCGCGCGTCACCTCGTAGCCGAGCAGCAGCGAGATCTCGCGCAGCAGCCGGCGGAAGCTCGCCGTCGAGGTGTTCTTGTCACGCATGATGGTGAGCTTGTGCTGCACCAGCGGATGATCGATGACGGTGACGCCCTTCATGGTGTTCTCCGGCTAATTCATAGCTCGATTGTGAATGGTGGAAAGAAATTAGAAAAGGCCTATGCGGGCTGAGGCGCACAAAGTCCACAGCTGGCCTGCGACCTTTTACCGGGTAAATGCGGGGCGCAGGGTAAATGAAATGACGGCTAAAGCCATGGCGCGGCCAAATTCGTTCCTGTATGGTCCGCGCGCATAAAAGGCGGATCATGATCATGTCAGTTGAAAGAACCACCGCCCGTGGCGGCATGGAAACCTCCTACGGATTCCGTCAGGTCGGCGCCGGCGAAAAGCAGCCCCTGGTCAACGAGGTGTTCCACAAGGTCGCCAATCGCTACGACCTGATGAACGACCTGATGTCGGCCGGCATGCACCGCATCTGGAAGGACGCCATGATCGCCTGGCTCAACCCGCCGAAGCGGCCGGGCTGGAAGGGGCTGGACGTGGCCGGCGGCACCGGCGACATCGCCTTCCGCATCATCGAGGCCAGCCGGCGCAATGCCCACGAAACGGTGCTCGACATCAACGGTTCGATGCTTCAGGTGGGGCGCGAGCGCGCGGAAAAGAAGGGGCTTTCGCCGCATCTCGATTTCGTCGAAGCCAATGCCGAGGAACTGCCTTTCGCCGATTCCACCTTCGATGCCTATACGATCGCCTTTGGCATTCGTAACGTGCCGCGCATCGATGTGGCGCTGTCGGAAGCCTTCCGCGTGCTGAAGCCCGGTGGACGTTTTCTGTGCCTCGAATTCTCCGATGTCGACATGCCGCTGCTCGACCGGTTCTATGAGGCATGGTCGTTCAACGCCATTCCGAAGATCGGCGAAATGGTGACCGGCGACGGCGAGCCTTACGCCTATCTGGTGGAATCGATCCGCAAGTTCCCCGACCAGAAGAACTTCGCTGAAATGATTTCCTCGGCCGGCTTCGAGCGCGTGAGCTTCCGCAACTATTCGGGCGGCATCGCCGCACTTCATTCGGGCTGGAAGCTTTGACTGGACAGCCTTCATGAGCAGCGTGAGTGCGGGTTTCCGGCTGGTCAGGGCCGGCTGGGTTCTGGTGCGTGAGGGTGTGGTGGCCGCACTGCCGGGCGATCAGCTTTCGGGTCTGCCGAAACTGGGCTGGCGGGTCGCCACGATGTTCACGCGGCGGCGCGCGCTGAAAGAGCAGCGCAGCGACCGGCTGGCGCATGCGGTGGCGCGGCTCGGGCCATCCTATGTCAAGCTCGGCCAGTTTCTTGCTACCCGTCCCGATGTGGTCGGCAACGACATCGCCCTTGAGCTTGCGCTGTTGCAGGACAAGATGCCGACCTTCCCAAAGGCGGCCGCGCAGGCGGCTGTCGAGGCGTCGCTGGGGCGCACGATCGGCGATCTCTACCATGACTTCGGGGATGCCGTGGCTGCCGCCTCCATCGCGCAGGTGCATCCGGCAGATGTCGATTATCCCGATGGCCGGCGTCAGGTGGCGGTGAAGGTCATCCGCCCGGGCGTGCGGCGGCGCTTCAATCAGGATCTGGAAAGCTATTTCCTCGCTGCCCGCCTGCAGGAGAAGTACATTCCTTCAAGCCGGCGGCTGCGCCCCGTGCAGGTCACGGAAACGCTGGCGCAGACCACCCGCATCGAGATGGACCTGCGGCTCGAAGGGGCAGCTCTTTCCGAGCTTGGCGAAAACACGAAGGACGATCCCGGTTTTCGCGTGCCGGCGGTGGACTGGGAGCGTACCGGCCGCGACGTGCTCACCATGGAGTGGGTCGACGGCATCAAGATGAATGACATCGCCGCCCTTGCGGCGGCCGGTCACGATCTGAGGGCCATCGCCACCAATCTGATCCAGTCGTTCCTGCGCCATACGCTGCGGGACGGCTTTTTCCATGCCGACATGCATCCGGGCAACCTGTTCGTGGAAGCCAATGGCACTATCGTCGCCGTCGATCTCGGCATTTCCGGGCGTCTCGGCAAGAAGGAGCGTCGCTTCCTGGCCGAAATTCTCTACGGTTTCATCACACGCAACTATCTGCGCGTGGCGGAAGTGCATTTTGAGGCCGGTTATGTGCCTGCCAGGCACGATGTCGCCGCCTTCGCGCAGGCGATCCGCGCCATCGGCGAGCCGATCCATGGTCAGCCGGCCGAAACCATCTCCATGGCCAAGCTGCTGACGCTGCTGTTCGAGGTAACGGAGCTGTTCGACATGCAGACCCGGCCGGAACTGGTGTTGCTGCAAAAGACCATGGTGGTGGTGGAAGGCGTGGCACGCACGCTCGATCCGGCCTTCAACATGTGGAAGACGGCGGAGCCGGTCGTGGGAGACTGGATACGGGACAATCTGGGTCCGCGCGGTTTGGTGGCCGACGCCCGCGACGGGGTCTATGCGGTTACGGCGCTGGCGCGTCAAATGCCCGAATTTGCCAAGCGCACGGAGCGCCTGTCGCGCGAAATCGATCATATGGCCGAGAACGGCCTGCGGTTCGATGCCGAGACCGCGCAGGCGATCGGCAAGGCCGAAGCCCGCCACACCCGCTCCGGCCGGCTGGCGCTGTGGGTGATCGCGCTGACGCTCATCTACATTGCGTGGAAGGTGTTCTGAACGGCAAATTGACCGCACCGGCAGTCCTGCCTAATTTGCTTTTCCAGACAGGACGCTGCTTACGGAGTTGATCAACGGCATGTCGAGTACCCTTTCCGGCAAGCGAATCCTGCTTATCATTGGCGGCGGTATTGCCGCTTATAAAACTCTGGATCTCATAAGGCGGCTGCGCGAGCGCGGGGCGGCGGTGCGGCCGGTGATGACGCAGGCGGCGCAGCAGTTCATCACGCCGCTGGCAGTCGGGGCGCTGGCGGCGGACCATGTGTTCACCGACCTGTTCGACCGGCAGGACGAGCAGGATGTCGGCCACATCAGGCTGGCGCGCGAGGCCGATCTGGTCGTGGTCGCGCCGGCAACAGCCGATCTGATGGCAAAGCTTGCCAATGGCCTTGCCAGTGATCTGGCTTCTGCCGTTCTTCTGGCAACGGACAAGCCGGTGCTGATCGCGCCGGCCATGAACCCGAAGATGTGGGCGCATCCGGCAACACGCCGCAACCGCGAGACGCTGGCAGGCGATGGCGTTTGCTTTGTCGGGCCGAAGCGGGGCGAAATGGCCGAAAGTGGCGAGGCGGGCGAGGGCCGCATGGCGGAACCGCTGGAAATCGTGGCAGCCATCGAGGCGCTGTTGGCGCCGGCGGCGAAACCGCTGGCGGGACGGCGCATTCTCGTCACTTCCGGCCCCACCCATGAGCCGATCGATCCGGTGCGCTATATCGCCAATCGCTCGTCGGGCAAGCAGGGCCATGCCATCGCTGCCGCCCTTGCCCGGCTGGGGGCCGAAGTGCAGCTCGTCTCCGGCCCGGTGACCATTGCCGATCCGGCGGGTGTGTCGGTTACGCATGTGGAAAGCGCGCGCCAGATGCGTGATGCTGTCGAAAGCCTGCTGCCGGCCGATGCGGCGATCTTCGTTGCCGCCGTGGCGGACTGGCGCACGGCCGATGCTGCCGGGGAAAAGATCAAGAAGGTGGCTGGCGAGGGACCGCCGGCCCTTCAGATGGTGGAAAATCCCGACATTCTGGCCGGCATCGGTCATCATTCCAGGCGTCCGCCGCTGGTCATCGGCTTCGCCGCCGAGACACAGGACCTTGTGAGAAACGCACAGGCCAAGCTCGACAGGAAGGGCGCGGACCTGATCGTCGCCAATGACGTGTCGCATGACAGCGGCATCGGAGCTGGTGGTGTGATGGGCGGTGATCGCAACCGGGTGCGCATCGTGTCGCGAACCGGCGTGGACGAGTGGCCGGAACTCACGAAGGATGAGGTCGCGGAACGGCTTGCTGCTCTGGTTGCAGATCGTCTGGGCGGCGCAACCGGCTAAAGCGCATCGTCCGAAAATGGCCAGCGGATGCGGCACGACGGCAGATGTGAGAATAGGAACTCGAGCTTCGGGAGCGAATCTGAAGCATCGCTACGCGTTTCAAGCCTGCAGGCATTCGGCAGGACGCCGTAGTTGGCCCTGCAGTGTGTTCGACCCGGCTGCCCGATACCGTGAAGGACGCCGGCGAAACGCTGGGTTCCGCCGGCGAGGTTTCCTTATTTCAGCGAGTGAACCAGTTCGAGCGACTGCACGGCCACCGCGAGGTTGAGGCCGGTCTGGGCCTGCACGCTGAGCGGCTGCAGGGCATAGGAGCGGTCGAAGCCGCCAAGCAGCAGATTGGCGCCGCCGCCGGTGATGACGCTGGCTTCGGCGTTCACACCGAAATACTTGCCGGCGATGCGGCCACTGTCATAGTTGCGGTTGGCGGCAAGCACTGCCCAGACGAGATTGCCCTGATGGGTCTTGCCGAGATCCACACCAAGCTTGGAGACCACGCCGCTGTAATACTCGGTCGCGCGGCCATTGGAGGGCTTGAAGGAGCAGGCAAGGCCCTTGTTCGAGGTGATGAGGTAGCCAACGCCGCCGTCGATCTTGCAGTCGAGAATGCCGAGTTCGAACATGTCGGCTGCATGTGCGGTGGCGGTCATCGAAGCAAGGCCGACCACTGCGGCGGCAACAAATTTCCTGATCATGAGAGAACTCCTGAATTCCTGATCGCGCATTGGCAGAATCGCCATGGCGATCAACGCCTGAAAGCGCGATACGTTGCGTCGAACCATGGCGCGATCATGGCACAGTGATGCCGGATCGCTGCGATATGGCTGACGCTGCGGAAGAATATGTGCCCCCTATCGGGTGCTTACTGGGTGCGGGAAAGCCCGTCCTTGGCCGGCTGATAGGCCGGCTTGAGGCGTACCGCCTCGCGATAGGACTTCGCGGCCTTCGCCTTTTCGCCGCGCCGCTCATAGATCAGCGCCTGATTGGTCCACGCTTCGGCGTTCTTCGAATCCAGCTTGATCGCCATGTTGAAGTCGGCGAAGGCGTTGTCCTCCTGGTTCATGGCCAGATAGGAAAGGCCGCGGCCATTGTAAGGCTCTGAGGCGTCCGGGGCGAGGGAAATGGCTGACGAGAAGTCCTCGATGGCATAGCTGTGCTGGCCCTGTCCCTGATAGATCAGGCCTCTGTTGTGATAGGCGCGGGCATCGGTGGTGTCGAGTTGGATCGCCTTTTCGAAGTCATTGAAGGCTTCCTGCGTGCGGCCCGCCTGCCGATAGACATTGCCGCGGCCGATATAGGCTGCGTCATAGCTCGGGTTGATCTGCAGGGCGCGGTTATAGTCGGCCAGCGCCTTGCCGCTGTCGTTCATGAAGCGATAGATCAGGGCGCGGTTGGCATAGGCCTGATAGAAATTCGGATTGAGCGAGATGGCGGTGTCGAAATCCTTCAGCGCCTGCTGGTAGCGACCGCCGCGTCCATAGGCGGAGCCGCGGACATTGTAACCTTCGGGATCGCGCGGGTTGGCGTTGATCACCTGCGTCAGCGAAGAAATGTTCTCGCTCGAAGCCTGCGTGACGTCGACATTGCTGAGGTCGATGGCGGAGCCGGACTGGCAGGCGGCCAGAATCAGTCCGCTCAGGGCGAGCGCGGCGATGGAAAATCCGTGACGCGCGGCGCGCCGTTCGTTCACTGTTTCCATGGCAGTCTGTCCTCGCTTTGTCCTGTGTAGACCCTAGCCTGCAGCCAAAGCCCTGTCCCGGCTAAAGTGCCCCGGCAAAAACAAAAGGTGGCCGCGACCGGAATCGCGCCACCTCGATACCCTGCAAAAAGGGCGAAAGACAGATCGTATCAGCGCGCGGCGCGGGCGGCCGGAGCCGGGCGGGGGGCTGCGCCGGGAAGCAGGCCTTCGCGCTGCGCACGCTTGCGGGCCAGCTTGCGCGCACGGCGCACGGCCTCAGCCTTTTCGCGCGCCTTCTTCTCGGAAGGCTTCTCGTAGTGACCGCGCATCTTCATTTCACGGAAGATGCCTTCGCGCTGCATCTTCTTCTTGAGGGCGCGGAGCGCCTGATCAACATTGTTATCGCGAACGAGTACCTGCACGGGCGTTCCTGTCTCTCAGGTTAGGATGCATAAAACTGGCGGACAAAGCCTCCAGCTTCCGTGACGGCTCCCGCCACGAATTTGCGGCGGCTAGTATCAGAATGGGGATTTGTTGTCCATACCATATTTCGCCGGTGGACCTGAGATTGCAGCGCTGTGGCGCATGTTACTCGGCAGCGTCGGCCGAAGGCGCGGCTTCATCGGGCGCGTTGGGATCCCCGGGCGCGGTTTCGCAGCCGAGATCCGGGAAGGCCACGACGCGATTGTTGTGGAAATCGGTGCGCACGACGATCAGGTCGCGCTCCTCGAAATAGGTGAGAAGCCTGCGGGCACGGCGCGCTGAATGGGTGCCGTAGGCGCGCGCCAGCGTGGCGTCGGAGGGACAGGGCGCGCCGGTGACGGCGGCCTGCGCCACCATAAGAAACACGCCCTGCACGTCATCGGGCAGGGTTTCGGAAAGCTGGAGCGCCTGCGGCCAGGCTTCGCCGCCGGCGGTCTTGCGATCGACGCCCGCACGGGCGACGGCAAGGCGCCTGCGGAAAGCGGCCAGTTGCAGCGGTTCGCCCACGACCCGGCGAATGCGGCAGCGCACCAGAAAATCCTGATAGAGAACGGCGTCAGTGCGGAAGCCGGCGTCGGGGTCCTCAAGGATTTCCTTCAGCACGGTGTCGATGCCTGCCTCGCGCTCCGCCTCGTCGATTTCGGGGAACATCGGCTCGACCGGTGGCGGCATCGGGGCCGGTTGCGGACGTGCAAGCTGGGCCATCAGGTCGGCGGTGGGAATGGGTTGCGGCGCGGCCTTGCGCACCGGCATGCGCGCCTCTTCCGGACCCGGCGTGAACACCAGGTCGGCCATGTCCTCCGTCTTCTTGGGAAGCGGCATCAGCTTCGGGCTGACCGAGCGGGCCGAGGTTTCAACCGCGCCGATGGTGATCGGCAGGGGGCGGCGCGACATGGCGGGCCCCAGCGCCACGAAACGGCCGCGGGCCAGATCGCGGAACATTTCGGCCTGCCGCCGCTCCATGCCCAGAAGGTCGGCGGCGCGGGCCATATCGATGTCGAGGAAGGTTCGCCCCATGAGGAAGTTGGAGGCTTCCGCCGCGACGTTCTTGGCGAGCTTGGCCAGCCGCTGGGTGGCGATGACGCCGGCAAGGCCGCGCTTGCGGCCACGGCACATCAGGTTGGTCATCGCGGCGAGCGAGATGCGGCGCGCCTCGTCGGACACTTCGCCGGCTGCGGCCGGTGCGAAAAGCTGCGCCTCGTCGACCACGACGAGAACCGGATACCAGTATTCGCGCTCGGCATCGAACATGCCGCCGAGGAAGGCGGCGGCGGCGCGCATCTGCTGGTCGACGTCGAGACCTTCCAGATTGAGCACTGCGGAGACGCGATGCTGGCGGATGCGGCCGGCGATGCGGGTCAGCTCGGCCTCGGTGCGCTGCGCGTCGACCACCACATGCCCGAACTTGTCGGCCAGCGTGACGAAATCGCCTTCCGGGTCGATCACGCATTGCTGCACCCAGGGCGCGCTCTGCTCCAGCAAACGGCGCAGCAGATGCGACTTGCCCGAACCCGAATTGCCCTGCACGAGCAATCGGGTGGCCAGCAGTTCCTCAAGATCGATCATGGCCGGCTTCCCTGGGGAGGCCGTGCCCATGTCAATGTCGACTCTCATTGCAGCTCCTTGTACTGGCGCTTTACCATTGCTGCGCCCCGGTTGCGAAGCCGTGCGGGGCGATACCCACAGGCGCGCTTCGCCGCAGCCGCTGACGGCGTATATTGCGGCGGGCTCCGTCGCAAACAGCGCATGGGTGGCCGGGCGGTTTGGCTAGTGATAAGAAAAAGCACCTTCGTCGGAAAACTTGCCGTCCAATCGCGAGGCGTCGGAACGTGAAGAAATACTCGGTATTCGCCATCGCGCGGGAAGCCATGCGCGGCCACAAGGGGTGGGAGCAGCAATGGACCTCGCCGGAACCGAAGGCGGACTATGATGTCATCATCATAGGCGCAGGCGGGCATGGGCTGGGCACGGCCTATTATCTCGCCAGGGAGCACGGCATCACCAATGTGGCGGTGCTCGAAAAGGGCTGGCTCGGTGGCGGCAATACGGGCCGCAACACCACCATCATCCGCTCCAACTATCTCTATGACGAATCGGCCGGCATCTACGACCATGCGCTGAAGCTGTGGGACGGGCTTTCGCAGGACCTCAACTACAATGTGATGTACTCGGCGCGCGGCGTCATGATGCTGGCGCACAATGTCCATGACGTGCAGTCGCTCAAGCGCCATGTCCATGCCAATCGCCTGAACGGCATCGACAATGAATGGCTGACGCCGGAACAGGTGAAGGAATACTGTCCGCCGCTCAACATATCGCGCGATGCGCGCTATCCGGTCGTCGGCGCTTCCCTGCAGCGTCGTGGCGGCACGGCCCGCCATGACGCGGTCGCATGGGGCTACGCGCGCGGCGCCTCGGCGCGCGGCGTCCACATCATCCAGAACTGCGAGGTCACGGGCATCAGGCGCGGGCCAAACGGTGCCGTTACAGGTGTGGAAACATCGCGCGGGCCGATCGGTGCGAAGAAGATCGGCGTGGTCGCGGCCGGCAACACCTCCGTCGTCATGAACATGGCCGGGGTGCGCATGCCGCTGGAAAGCTACCCGCTGCAGGCGCTGGTGTCAGAGCCGGTCAAACCGGTGGTGCCTTGCGTGGTCATGTCCAACACGGTTCATGCCTACATCTCGCAGTCCGACAAGGGCGAACTGGTGATCGGGGCGGGAACCGACCAGTATTATTCCTATTCGCAGGCCGGCTCGCTTCACAATCTGGAACACACGCTCGATGCGATCTGCGAGATGTTTCCGGTGTTCACCCGCATGAAGATGCTGCGCTCATGGGGCGGCATTGTCGACGTGACGCCCGACCGCTCGCCGATATTGGCGAAGACGCCGGTCAGCGGGCTTTACGTGAACTGCGGCTGGGGCACCGGGGGCTTCAAGGCGACTCCCGGCTCGGCGCATGTCTTCGCCCACACGATCGCGCGCGACGAGCCGCATCAGATCAACGCGCCGTTCTCGCTGGAGCGTTTCCGCACCGGCCGGCTGATCGACGAGGCGGCGGCCGCCGCCGTGGCGCATTGATGCCGGTGCTTTCGGCGATCCTGCTGTCGGCGCAGACGGCGACAGTCACGCCGGCGCGTGACGAGCGCAGCCTGTTTCATCTGCCCGGCCCCGAAGAGGTGCGCGTGCAGTCGGTGGCGCGCACGGACAATGAGCAGCACTGGCCCTTCGTGCCCGAAGAGGGGCTTTTGATGTGCGTCTGGAGCGGAGGCCGCAAGGTCGTGATGTTTGCGGCGAAGCCGGACGGGAGTGAGACCGAAGCAAGGCCCGATCTGGTTTTCGTCTCGACCAATCCACTCGATGCGACGCTGATGAACATGGGTAGCACCCATCTGATCGCGAAGACAGAAGGTGTCGGGGAACTGATCAGGCGCTTTGCGCCCTTCGAGCAACTTGGCCAGCGCCTGTGCAACCAGCCACAGGGCGCGAGGATGGGCCATGGCGAATTATAGGACAGGAATGGCGAGCCCATGCTTTTGATCCGCTGCCCCTATTGCGAGGAAGAACGCCCGGAGACCGAGTTCCGGCATGCGGGCGAGGCCCATGTCGCGCGGCCTTCCGACATCGCTTCGATCAGCGACGAGGATTTCGAGGCATTTTTCTTCATTCGCGCCAACACGCGCGGCACCATCTATGAGCGCTGGCGTCACATTCACGGCTGCGCCCGCTTCTTCAACGCGGTGCGTGATTCGGTGAGCGACCGTCTTATCGTCACCTACAAGGCCGGCGAGCCGAAGCCGAAGAAGCTTCCGGGGGTATAATATGGCCGAATCCTTCCGACTTCCGGGCAAAGGCCGCCTTGCGCAGGCCAGAACCGCCCGCTTTACCTTCGATGGCAAGAGCTACAGCGGCGTTGCGGGCGATACGCTGGCCTCGGCGCTGCTTGCTAATGGCGTGCACCTTGTCGGCCGCTCGTTCAAATATCACCGGCCGCGCGGCATCCTCTCGGCAGGCGCGGAAGAGCCCAATGCGCTGGTCGGCATCCATCGCGATGCTTCGCGCAAGACGCCAAACGTGCGCGCCACGGTGCAGGAGCTTTATGACGGACTGACCGCTGTTTCGCAGAACCGCTGGCCCTCGCTCGGCTTTGACGTGGGTGCGGTCAACGACCTTGCCTCGCCGCTGTTCTCCGCCGGCTTCTACTACAAGACATTCATGTGGCCGAAGGCGGCATGGAAATCGTTTTATGAGCCGTTCATCCGCTCCGCCGCCGGCCTTGGCGTTGCGCCGGACCAGCCCGATCCGGATCATTACGCCGCGCGCTTTGCCCATTGCGAGGTACTGGTTCTGGGCGGCGGCGCGGCAGGAGTCGCGGCGGCTCTGGCCGCGGCGGAATCCGGCCTGCGGGTCATCATCTGCGACGAACAGGCAGAGCTTGGCGGTTCCCTGCGTTTCGAGAGCGGTGCGGTCATCGACGGTGAGAACGGCTGGCAGTGGGCGCAGGCGGCGCGGGCGAAGCTGGCTGCGATGGACAATGTGCAGGTGCTGACGCGCACCACGGCATTCGGATATTATCTTCAGAACTTCGTCGCGCTCACCGAGAGGGTGAGCGATCACCTTTCCAATCCGTCCGGCAGCCTGCCGCGAGAACGGCTGTGGCAGGTGCGGGCGAAGCGCGTGGTGCTCGCCACCGGTTCCATCGAGCGGCACATGGTGTTTGCGGACAACGACCGGCCGGGCATCATGCTGGCATCGGCGGCGCGCACCTATCTCAACCATTACGGCGTCGCTGTGGGCAAAAATGTCGGCGTCTATACCGCCAATGACAGCGCCTATGCGGCGGCCATCGACCTGAAGAAGGCCGGGGTCGGGGTGGCGGCGATCGTCGACCTGCGCGACAACCCGACCGGCGATCTGGTGGACGAGGCGCGCGCGCTCGGCATCGAGATCCACGGCGGGCGCGGCGTGGTCCGCGTCGGTGGGCGGCTGCGCGTCAGTTCCATGACGGTGCGTCCGCGCAGCGGCAGAGGGGGCGAGCGCACCATTCCCATCGACGCGCTGCTGATGTCGGCCGGCTGGACGCCGTCGGTGCATCTGTTCTCGCAATCGCGCGGCAAGGTCGCCTTCAACGACGAGGTCAAGCGCTTCCTGCCCGGCACCTATGCGCAGGACTGCATCTCGGTCGGCGCCTGCAACGGTACCGACGGACTTTCCGCCACCATCGATGAGGCTTATGCGGCCGGCTTGAAGGCTGCGAAGGAAGCCGGTGGCAAGGTGGCGAAACCGGCAAAGCCGAAGGTGGAAGCCAGCGAGAACTGGTCGCGCGGTATGCTGGGCGCGGGACCGGGGGCGGAGGCCGGCACCACGGTCAAGGCGTTCGTGGATTTCCAGAACGATGTGACGGCCAAGGACATCCGCCAGGCGGTTCACGAAGGCATGCAGTCGATCGAGCATGTCAAGCGTTTTACCACCAACGGCATGGCGACCGATCAGGGCAAGACCTCCAACATGCACGGTCTGGCCATCGCCGCCGAGGAACTCGGCCGGACGATCCCTGAGGTTGGCCTGACCACGTTCCGCGCGCCCTACACGCCGGTGACGTTCGGCGCCATTGTCGGCCACGCACGCGGAAAACTGTTCGATCCGACGCGCCGCACCGCCATGCATGGCTGGGCCGAACGTCATGGCGCGGTGTTCGAGGATGTCGGCCAGTGGAAGCGCGCATGGTATTTTCCGCGCGCCGGCGAGGATATGCAGGCGGCCGTCAACCGCGAATGCGTGACCGTGCGCAAGAGCGCCGGCCTGTTCGACGCCTCGACGCTGGGCAAGATCGAGGTTGTGGGGCCGGATGCGGCGGCTTTCATGGAACTCATGTACACCAATCCTTGGCAGAAGCTGGAAGTGGGCCGCTGCCGCTACGGCGTGATGCTGCGCGAGGACGGCTTCATCTATGACGATGGCGTGGTCGGGCGGCTGGCAGACGACCGCTTCCATGTGACGACGACCACCGGTGGTGCTGCCCGCGTCATGAACCATATGGAGGACTATCTCCAGACCGAGTTCCCGCATCTGAAGGTGTGGCTGACCTCGACCTCGGAGCAATGGGCGGTGATCGCCGTTCAGGGGCCGAAAAGCCGCGACATCATCGCGCCGCTGGTCGAGGGCATCGACATTTCGGATGCGGCCATGCCGCATATGTCGGTGCGCGAGGGCCGCATCTGCGGCGTGCCGACGCGGCTGTTCCGCATGTCCTTCTCCGGCGAGCGCGGCTTCGAGGCGAACGTGCCGGCCGATTATGGCGAAGCCGTTTGGGAAGCGCTGTGGGCCGAGGGGCAGAAGCATGGCGCCTGCGCCTACGGTACCGAAACCATGCATGTGCTGCGCGCCGAGAAGGGCTACATCATCGTCGGGCAGGACACGGATGGAACGGTGACGCCGAACGATGCCGGTCTCGACTGGGCCGTGGGCAAGAAGAAGACTGATTTCGTCGGCATACGCGGGCTGAAGCGGCCGGATCTGGTGGCGGAAGGGCGCAGGCAGCTCGTTGGCCTGAAGACGCGCGATCCCGATGTGGTTCTGGAAGAGGGCGCGCAGATCGTCGCCGATCCGGAGCAGGCGGTGCCCATGAAGATGATCGGCCACGTTTCCTCCAGCTACTGGTCGGAAAATTGTGGCCGTTCCATCGCGCTGGCATTGGTGGAAGGCGGCGCCAGGCGAACGGGCGAAACGCTTTATGTGCCGATGCCCGACCGCACAATCGAGGTGGAGGTGACCGGGATGGTGTTCTTTGACGAGAAGGGGGAGCGCCTCAATGGCTAAGGCGGCAGCTAAGACCGTAAAGGCGGAAGCGGCGGCCGAGCGGCGGCCTGCGCTCGCTGGGCAGGAGGTATCGGCAAGCGGGGTGCGGGTCGCGGTGCTGCCGCCTGCTAATCGCGTGTCGCTGCGCGTGCCGGAAGAAGCGGTGGCTTCGCTGTCGCGGGCGCTCGGCGTTACCCTGCCACAGAAGCCGAAAACTTCCGCCGCAAAAGCCGCGCGGACGGCGTTCTGGCTGGGGCCGGACGAATGGTTCGTCATTGACACGGCGGGCGGCGACATACTGGCGGATTGCGGTAAGGCAAAGGGGCTTCATTCGGCGGTCGATGTGTCGCGCCGCAATGTCGCCTTCGGGGTGAGCGGGCCAGCCGCGGAGGCAACACTTGCCGCCGGCTGCCCGCAGGATCTGTCGTTACAGGCGTTTGCCGCAGGCGCGTGCTCACGCACGGTATTCGGCAAGACGGAAATCCTGCTTTACAGGGTGAGCGAACAGGAATTCCGGGTGGAGTGCTGGCGGTCCTTCTCCGATTATGTGTTCGGCCTGCTGTCGGAAGGCGCGCGCGACGCAGCAGCCTGAGGGAACCCGGAGCCGGGGAACCGAGTTTCTGTATCGTCACCTGCTTTGGGACAGGTCCGGGACAAACTGGCCGGGAGAAACTGGAATGGCAAGCAACGTGAAAACCGATAACAAGACACGCAGCAAGACATCTGCCGTGAAGTCGCTGGAGCATGAGCGGCAGGTGCAGGATCAGACCGAAGAGCTGGAGGAAGGTCTCGAAGACACTTTTCCAGCCAGCGACCCCGTTTCGGTAACGTCTTCCGCAATTCCCGGAGGGCCCAAGAAACCCGGGCAGGCCAAGACGGTCACAGGTCGCAAGCCGGGACGCTAAGGCGACATTTTTCCGCAGGGCTTTTTACCTTCGGCCAGAACGGCTCCCGGCGACGCCTTGGAAAAAGATCATGAAAAAAGGGCGGCTATCCGGGGGAAGGATGCCGCCCTTTCCGTATCGTGCGTACTCAGAGACCAGGCACGAACGGGTTTACGCCGATACCGAGACGAGGGCCGGAGGTCTTGCCTTCGCTGGCGGTGTTATTGATCGATGCGGTTTTGGCGCAGTCGATCTTCACTTTCTTGCCAGTGGTGGGGTTGACCGCGATGCACTCGGTCGTGGCCTTTGCCTGTGTCGTGGTGGAAGCTGCCATGCTGACGCCGGACAAGGCGAGCAGGGCGGAAAGCGCGATGAGGGCGGTTTTCATTTCCTTCTCCGATCGTACGTGTATTTTATGGCGTACATGTATAATTATTAAAAACGTAAATCAAGAAGAAATTGTACATGTACGGAAATTGGCGCGCGACAACGTTCCTGCAGCTTTGCCAGGCAGCCGAGGATCATCCGTGCGTCCATCTGCGCTGCGCCCAGCGTGATGCAATCCGCGGACAGGGCGGTGTTCAAACGCAGAGACCTGATGCCCTTGGCCTGAGCGCCTGCACACCCTTTGCCTCAGGATGATGACGCAGAGCCGGGAAACAGTCAGGCAGAAGAGGAGGGAGAATATCTAAAGCGTATCGCGATCATTCAGGTTCGTTCCTGACGCTTTAAGTCCCAGTTTTCACGCATATTGCCCAAAACAGTTCTCACTTTCGGGCGAGATACGTCAGAGCATTTGCAGTGAAACGTCATCGTCTGACGAAGCACGGTGGAGCGGCGGGGTGCCTTCGTCGGAATGCCGCTGGTATGGTGCTACAAACGCGCTTACCGGATCGGGCCACGCGGCTGACGAGCTCTCCGGCATGACCAGACGAAAGAGCTGCGCTTTCTTCGCCGATCTGAAGGCCGACGGATCAGGTGGGGGGAGCGAGCCGCGCCCGGCACATCGATCCGGGATTGTCACTCAACGGCTTGATGTCCTGACCCTCAAGAGCACCGAGCGCGAAATCGCACATCTGCTTCAGGAAGGCGTCGCGATCGCCGAACTCGTGGAAGGGGAAGGTGATCATCAGGGAGATGGTGCCATGGGCTATGCTCCACAGCATGGTGGCAATGGCGAAAGAATCGCCTTTCAGCTTCCCGGCCGCGATGCAGGCTTCGACACGGGTCAAAAGCGCCAGCATGGCGGGGTTGTTGGCTTCCATTTCCTCGAAAGTCATGCCCTCGGGAGGTCTGGTCTTCTCGGTCATGAAGACGATGCGGTATTCGTTCGGATTGCCGAGGCCGAAGGCTGCGTATTCTGTCATTACCGCGCGCAGCGCCTCGACCGGATCGTCGGATGTGTTTTCTTCGATCCGCCGCGCAAGGATGGCGAAGCGGTCTTCCGCCAGTGCCAGCAGAATATCCTGCTTGTCGGCGAAATAGGAGTAGACGGACATCGGCGCATAGCCGACGCGCCTGGCGAGCTTGCGGATGGTGAGGCCATCATAGCCTTCTTCCTGCACAAGCTGGCGCGCCGCCTCGATCAGGTCTGATCGAAGCGTTTCTCTGTGTCGTTCGCGCCGTTCCTGAACGGTGGGCGACACGGTCTTTGTTTTGCGAGTGTCCTCCACAGGAGCGACTATATCCCTGATATGAGTGGGGGCAAGCCGTGCCGCAGCGTCAGGCTTGCGGTTCGGCGAAGGTGAGCGTGAGCCAGCGTGCGGTGAAGGCGGGCTTCTTCGATCCCTCGATCTCAACCGTCACGTCGTGCATCACCTGCACCCAGCCGGACGGGCGGGCCTTTACGTCGGCCAGCACGAAGCGGGCGCGGATGCGCGATCCGGTCTTGACCGGGGCCATGAAGCGAACTTCGTCGAAGCCCTGATTGACGCCCATCTTGCCTTTTTCCAGCGGCGGCAATGTCTCGAAGGTCATGGCCGAGAGCAGCGAAAGAAGCAGGAAGCCATGGGCAATGGTGCCGCCGAAGGGAGTTTCCCGGGCGGCGCGTTCAGGATCGCAATGGATGAACTGATGATCGTCTGTCGCGTCGGCGAACTGATCGATCATGGTCTGCGTCACGGTGCGCCAGGGCGAGACGCCAACTTCCTTGCCAACACTGGCCAGAAGCTCATCGAGCGTGATCGGTTGCATGGCTGCCGCTTCTCCTGATGCCCGCATATCACCTTGGTTCGGGCAGGAGCAATACAGGGCCGTGTCCGCCCTGTCACCCTTCCGGTGTTCGCTTCGCCTGAAGGTTTGCTATTCCGCGGGCTCTACATTGGTGTAGGCGGCTTCTTCCAGCTCGCGGCGCAGGCGGTTCTGTTCCTCGACCTTCGGCGTGACGAAGCGGCCGAGCAGCAGATAGGCGACCGGCGTGAGGAAGAGGGTGGAGACGGTGGCAAGGCCGAGACCGCCGACGATGACCCACCCGAGCGCGATGCGCGCCTCGGCGCCGGCGCCGCTGGCCAGCACCAGCGGCAGGCCGCCCAGCACGGTACAGATCATGGTCATGAGCACCGGGCGCAGGCGCACGTTGGCCGCCTCTTCGATCGCCTGACGCACATTGGCGCCACGGTCACGCAACTGGTTGGCGAATTCCACGATGAGGATGCCGTTCTTGGCCATGACGCCGACCAGCAGCACCAATCCGATCTGGCTGTAAGCGTTGAGGCTGGTGCCGGTGAGCACCAGCGCGACGATGGCGCAGGCGAGGCCGAGCGGCACCGTGGCCATGATGATGATGGCCGATATAAAGCTTTCGAACTGCGCGGCCAGCACCAGAAGGATGATGACCAGCGCGAAGCCGAACACGGTGATCATGCCCGCATTGGTTTCGCCCAGCGTCGCGGCTTCGGCCAGCGGCAGGATCCGCACCCCGGCCGGTATCAGCGGTTCGGCGATGCGCTGCGCTTCGACATAGGCGTCGCCAAGCGCGAAATCGGCGCGCAGATCGGTGGTGATGGCCACCGAGGCCTGTCGCTGCTCGCGCGTCAGGGTCGGCGGCACCGCCTTTTCGGTCAGCGTGGCGATGGTCGACATCGGCACGAAGCGGCCGTCGCCCGTCCTGAGGAACAGGTTCTCGAGATCGGTCGGATCGTTGACCGGATTGGTGGTCGAGACGAGTTTGACGCCGAACGCGCGGTCGCCGATGAAGACGTCGCCGATCTCGTTGCCGTCGAGCATGGCCTGCAGCGTATTGGCCAGTCCGTTGATGTCGATGCCGAGGTCGGATGCCCGCTCGCGGTCAATGGCGACCGACAGCTGCGGCTGCGACGGGTCGATGGACAGGCGCGGCTTCTCGAAGCGCGGATCCTGCTCCATGGTGGCGATGATGTTGTCGGCTATGGCGCTGAGCGTGGCGCGGTCATTGCCGACGAGGGCGAACTGCAGGCCGTTGCCCGCGCCGCGGATGCCGAGGCTGTTGGGCTGGATGGGGAAGACGCGTATGGCCGGCATCTGGCGCGTCAGGGCATTGATCTGCGACCAGATTTCCTGCTGGCTGCGGCTGCGCTTGTCCCAGGGCGCGAGCGTGATCACCATAAAGCCGCTGTTGTAGTTGCCGCTGTTGCCGGCATACTGGAACGTGCTTTCGATCTCGCCCGTCATGCGCATGGGCTCGATCAGTTGTTCGATGGTGCGCATCTGCGCGGCCGTATAGTCGAGGCTGACGCCCTGAGGGGCGCTGACCCGCAGCAGCACCATGGAACGGTCCTCGCTCGGCGTCAGTTCCTGACGGATCGTTCCGAACAGGATGACCGCGAGGCCGGCAAACAGAACCGCCACCAGCACCACCAGCCATGGGGCGTTGAGGCAGGCGTTCAGACAGCGCTTGTAGAGGCCGCCGAGCTTCGCGCCGATGCGGCCGCCGATGCCGGTTCCGCCCTCGTGGTGCAATGACGCCGAAGTCAGCATGCGCGACGCCAGCATCGGGCACAGCGTCAGTGCCACCACGCCCGAGAGCAGGACGGAGATCGCCAGCACGAAGCCGAATTCGCGGAACAGGCCGCCGGTCTGGCCCGGCATGAAGGAGATCGGCACGAAGACGGCGATGAGGGTTGCCGTGGTCGCCACCACGGCGAAGAACACTTCCTGCGTGCCAAGCACGGCGGCAGCGCGGGGGCCGAGGCCCTGATTGCGCCGGCGCACGATGTTTTCCAGCACCACGATGGCGTCGTCGACGACGAGGCCGGTGGCGAGAACCAGCGCCAGCAAGGTGAGGATGTTGATGGAGAAGCCGGCCAGATAGATGGCGGCGATGGTCCCGATCATGGCCACCGGCATGGACAGGCCCGGAATGAGGGTGGCGCGCCAGTCGAGCAGGAAGGCGTAGATAACGATGAGCACGATCGACACCGCCAGCGCCAGCGCGATCTCGACCTCGTGAACGGCGCCGTTGACGAAGACGGCATCATCCGAGGTGATCTTGATGGTCATGCCTTCCGGCAGGTTCTGCTGGATGTTTTCGACCGCGGACCTCACGCCATTGGAAATTTCAAGCGTGTTGGATTCGGCGGCGCGCACGATGCCGATGCCGATGCCGGTCTTGCCGTCCGAGCGCAGCATGCTCTGGCCGATGTCGGGGCCGAGCGTCACGGTCGCCACATCGCCGATGCGGGTGTTGCCGTCGATGTAGATCTGCTCGAAAGCCTCGGGCGTGTTCACTTCGGCGCTGGTGCGCACGACCAGATTCTGGTCGGAGGTGGAGATCGATCCTGCCGGCTTGTCGAAGGCGACGGACGCCAGAGCCGCGCGCAGGTCCGCCACGGTGAAGCCAAGGCTGGCAAGTCTTGCCTGGTTGACGTCGATGCGGAAGATCTTCTCGCGATCGCCGTTGATCTGGACGTCGGCCACGCCAGGCACGGCGGCCAGCGTGTCCTCGATCTGGTCCTCGACGATGACGGTCATGTCCTCGACGGTCATCGTGTCGGAGGTGACGGCCAGACGCATGACCGCCTCGGCATTGGCGTCGGCCTTCACGATGCGCGGCGCGTCGGCCTCGTCGGGCAACTGGTTGGTGACGCGGGAGACGGCGTCGCGCACGTCGGAGGCGGCGACGTTGAGATCGACGCCGTCATTGAACTCGATGGTGACGCGGCTCGACCCATAGGACGAGCGCGACGAGATGGACTTCACGCCGGAGACGCGGGCAACCGCGCTTTCGATGACGTCGGTCATCTCGCGGTCGACCGTTTCGGCCGCCGCGCCGGTGAAGTTGGTGTTCACGGAAATGACGGCGCGATCGACGTCCGGCAACTCTCGAACCTCGACGCCGTAGAAGGCGGCAACGCCGGCCACTGCAATCAGCACGTTGAGCACGAAGGCCAGAACCGGGCGGCGGATGAAAAGCGCCGTCAGGCCTTTCTGGCCACTCTTGATCTCGTCATTCATGGCATGGTCTCGTTATTTCCGGGGCGGCCTTCAGCCGTCCGCATCCACGCTTCGGGCCGCGTCGCCGGCGATGCGCACGCCGCCGCCGTCACGCACGCTCTGCACGCCTTCGATGACGACGACAGTGCCTGCAGCGATCGGTGCGTCGATCAGCACATTTTCGGTGTTGCGCTGAACGATGCGCACAGGCACGCGCTTTGCCTTGCCGTCATCCACGGTCCAGATGAATGCGCCTTCCGAGCCCCACTGCACGGCAAGCGGGCTGACTGCCGGATAGGATTCGCCGGGGAACGACATGTTGATCTGGAACGACATGCCGGCGCGCAAAAAATCCGAGGGATTGGCGATCGTTGCCTGCACCCAGAGCGTGCGGCTTTTCTCGTCGATGCGATTGTCGATGGCGCTGACCGTGCCCGCATATTCCCGGTCGGGATTGGCAAGCGGCGTCGCCCTGATCGGAGCGCCGATCTCAATCATCGATGCGAAACGTTCAGGGACGTGAAAATCGACAAGAATCGAGGAGCGGTCGTCGATGGTGGCGATCGACGTCTGGCTGGTGACATAGTTGCCTGCCTCGATCGGCAGAATGCCGACGACGCCGGAAATGGGCGACGTGACGGAGCGGCGATCCAGCGCCACTTCAGCGTCGTGCAGGCTCAGTTCGGCGTTGCGCAGCGCAAGTTCTGCATCCGTGAGCTGAACCTGCGTGGCGGCGTTTGACGACCGGAGCTGACGGATGCGCGCAACCTTGGCAACGGCATCCTCGTGAACGACTTTCGCGCGCTCGACGGCGATTTCCTCGGTGGCGGAATCCAGTCTGGCAATGACCTGCCCGGCTTCCACGCGCGAGCCCGAGACGACCAGAAGTTCAGTCAGGCGGCCGGAGCCATAGGGTGTCACGGCCACCGTGGCTTTGGCGCGGCCGGTGCCGATGGCGTTGAGCCTGTCGTTGATTGTCGCGGTGGTGGCCGTGGCCGCGACGACCGAAACGCTGCGCGGGCCTTCACCCTGTTCGCCGGTCGCGATGGAGCTGGTGCGGGTGGCAGGGTTTTCTGCCGTGCCGATGCCGAGACGCGCCAGAGTGTCGGTCGAGGCAGGCATGAACATGTAGCCCCCAACTGCGATTGCAGCGAGAATCGCTATTGAGAACAGGATCTGCTTCCAGGCTGCCATCGAAACTCCGGTCGTCTGCCAAACTGCGCGCCGCATTCCGAGCGTGGAATTCAAGCGCAGGGTACCACGAAATGCACATCGTGCCCGGTACCCAACCTTTATGACAATTCTCCGGTGTCAAAGCACATTAAATCTGCGTAAGGTTGCTCAACCCCTTGCAGAAGATGCGTTTCAGCGCAGCCCTTCCATCTCGCGGATACGTCGTGCACCCTCCGTTTCGAGGCGTCTTGTGACGGCGTCGATCAGCGATTCCGCTATGACGAAAAGCGAAGCCGAGGAATCCCACGCCGAAGGCATGGCGGTGCGGCCTGCCACCACATATTTGGCGAAGCGCGATATGGGCGACAGCCACTGGTCGGTGACGAGCACGATGGCGACGCCGCGCTGATGCGCTTTTTCGGCGAAACGCAGCAAGCTGTCCTGATAGCGGCGTATATCGAAGATCAGCACGATATCCTGCTTGCCCATGTCGATGAGCCGGTCGCGCCACATGCTTTCCTGCCCCGCCAGATGAAAGACGTTCGGGCGGATGATGGCCAGATGGGCAGCCGTGTAACGGGCCAGCGGATCGGTAAAGCGGCCGCCAATCAAAAACAGATGCCCGCGCTTTTCGGCCAGGCAGGCGGCGATGTCCTCAAGCTGGCGGTCGGAAATATGGCGGAAGGTCTCCCGCAGATTGTCGAGGGTTGCCTCCAGCATCGGCGAGACGGCACCCTTGCCGCGGCTGCTCGGCGCATAGGTGCGCGAGGCGGGCGATTGCAGCTGCGCGGCAAGCTCGTCCTGAAGCGTGGCCTGAAACTCGGCGTAGTTGTGAAACCCCAGCCGGGCGACGAAGCGCAGGATGGTGGGGGACGACACTCCGGCCTGCTGCGAGAAGTCGGCCACCGTCTTCAGACCCAGCAGCGGATAGTTGGCGATCAGCGTCTGTGCTGCCCGCCGTTCGCCGGCCGGCATGTCATCGATGCGCTCCGTGATAAGCTCGGCGATGCTGGAGTTCATGATATCCCCATTTGGAAGCGATTGGGCCAGAGCCCGATAAAACGGATTTGACAAAGCTGAGCAATGTGTATGAAATCATCCGTCAAGGCGAAATGAAAAACAATAAGTAACATATGATACGTCGCCTGGGGAACGGAGAGCTATGGGGAACGAGCGTTCATCAGAGCAGGCTGTCAGGGTTACGAATCCGGGAGGGCAAAGCCCTTATGTGTTCACCTGCGACCATGCATCCAACTACATGCCGGCCGAAATCGGAACGCTTGGCCTGTCGCAGGATGATTTTCAGCGTCATATAGCCTGGGACCCCGGCGCTTTGGCGGTCGCGACCCTGATGGCGAATGCGCTCGATGCCACGCTGATCGAAACCTGCATGTCGCGTCTGGTGATCGACTGCAACCGCCCGCTCGATGCGCATAATCTGATCCCGGCAACCAGCGAAACCACGACCATACCCGGCAATGCCGGCCTGACTCCCGATCAAAGGCAGGCGCGCGTCGATCTTGCGTGGAGGCCGTTTCACAACACGATCGCCGCCACCATCGAGGAGCGGCTGGCCGCGGGACGCGAGACGCGGCTGGTATCCGTCCATTCCTACACGCCGGTCTATTTCGGAGAAAAGCGGCCCTGGCACATCGGAATCATCCATGATGAGGACGAGCGCATTTCAGCGCCATTGCTGCGCGCGCTGAATTCCGTGGCGGGCATCAGGGTGGGGGCGAATGAGCCCTATTCACCCGCTGATCTGGTTTATTTCACGCTGGAGCATCACGCCCGCGCGCGTGGGCTTGCCTGCGCGATGATCGAAATCCGCAATGACGAGATCGCCGACGCGGCCGGCCAGCGCAAATGGGCGGAACTGCTCGGCTCGCTGCTCGCCAACATCCATGTCGGCGGCAACACTGAGGGAGACAAGGGAGGCGTCAATGCCTGAACCCATCAGGCTCTACGTTCGCTGGGTCGATGCGATCGGCTACGGGGTCGGTCGTTTCGCGATGTATCTGATCTTTCCGATGGGCGCGATACTGCTCTACTCGACGGTCATGCGCGTCGTCTTCGGCTACCCGGTCAACTGGGTCATGGAGATGTCGCAGTTCATGCTGTCGGCATATTATCTGCTGGGCGGAGCCTATTCCCTGCAGATCGATGCGCATGTGCGCATGGACCTGTTCTACGGCATGATGTCGCCGCGCCGCCGTGCGATGACCGATGCCTTTACCATTCTCTTCGTCATCTTCTATCTGGCGGTGCTGTTCCGTGCGGGCGTGTCGTCCACGGAATATGCGATCACCTACGGCCAGAAGAACTACACGGCATGGGCGCCGCCTCTGTGGCCGATCAAGACGGTCATGACATTCGGCATCTTCCTGATGCTGCTGCAATCCATATCCACTTTCTTCAAGAACGTGGCTGAAGCGCGTGGGAAGCCGCTGACATGAGTTCGGAACTGATCACCCTTTTCATGTTCGCGTCCATGCTGCTGCTCATGGCGACAGGGCAGCGCGTGTTCGGCGTCATCGGCGCGGTGGGCGCCGGTGCTGCGCTGTGGCTGTGGGGCGATGGCGCGGCGGAAATGCCGTTCAACGCCGCCTTTCAGGTGCTCAACTGGTATCCGCTGATCACCGTGCCGTTCTTCGTCTTCATGGGCTACATGCTGTCGGAATCCGGCATCGCCACCAATCTCTACCGGATGTTCCATGTCTGGTTCGGGTCGGTGCGCGGCGGTCTTGCTATCGGCACCATGGGCCTGATGATCATCATTTCGATGGTCAACGGCCTGTCGGTGGCGGGCATGGCCATCGGAGCGACGGTGGCGCTGCCGGAACTGCTGCGCCGCGGCTACGACAAGACGATGATCACGGGCGTCATTCAGGGCGGCTCGTCGCTCGGCATCATGGGGCCGCCTTCGGTGGTGCTCATTCTCTATGCGATGATCGCGCGCCAGCCGGTTCTGCAACTGTGGCTTGCCGGCATCGGGCCGTTCATCCTGATGGCGATCATCTTCACCGCCTACATCTATATACGCTGCCGCCTGCAGCCCGAGATGGGGCCGGCGCTGTCGAAGGAAGAACTCAGCCAGATCACCATGCGCGAGAAGCTGGTGCTGCTGCGCGCGGGCCTGCTGCCTTTCGGCCTGTTCGCCACGATCATGGGCCTGTTCCTGACCGGCACCACCAGCCTGGTTGAAACCTCGATGGTCGGTGCGCTTCTGGCGCTGCTGGCCGCGCTGTTCACCGGGCGCCTGACGAAGAGCGTGATGGAGGAGACGACGCGCAACACGCTGTCGGTCTCGGCGATGTTCCTGTGGATCATCCTCGGCGCGCTTTGCTTCAGTGCCGTCTACGACGGTCTGGGAGCCATCAAGGCGATCGAGAACCTGCTGCTCCACACCTGGGAGCTGAGCCCGTGGGGCGTGCTGTCGATGATGCTGTTTTCCTTCATCATCCTTGGCATGTTCCTCGACGACACCGCGATGCTGGTCATCGTCGCGCCGCTCTACATTCCTCTGGTCAAGGCGCTCGGGTTCGATCTGATCTGGTTCGGCATTCTTTATACGATCACCTGTCAGATCGCCTATATCGTGCCGCCCTTCGGCTACAATCTGTTCCTGATGCGGGCCATGGCGCCGCCGGAAATCACCATTGTCGACATCTACAAGTCGATCATTCCGTTCTTCTTCATGATGGTGTTGACGATGATCATCATCATGATCTTCCCGGACATCGCGATGTGGCTGCCTGAGACCTACATGGGCAAGCGCTGAGATGAGCCATATGCGCCTTGTTTCCGGAAGGCGTGGGGCGGGGCGAAACATGCCGGCCCGCCCGAGTGAGTGAAGCGTTGACGGTTCGACATAACAGAGGGAGCAATTCATGACCGACAGCAAGAAGACCATCAGCAAGCGCGATTTCCTGCGCAAATCCGTTCTGACAGGGGCTGGCGCCGTGGGCGCCACGGCACTTGCCACCCCCTATGTGAAGGCGCAGGCGCCGATCAAGTGGCGCCTCCAGACCTATGCCGGCCCGGCGCTTGCCGATCACGTCTGCAAGCCGGCCATCGATGCCTTCAACAAGGCGGCCAATGGCGAGATGGTGATCGAGATGTACACCGCCGACCAGCTCGTGCCGCAGGGCGAACTGTTCCGCGCCGTGCAGACCGGGACCATCGACGCCGCCCAGAGCGACGATGATTCCATGGCGTCGCCCGTGGATGTCGCCGTGTTTGGCGCTTACTTCCCCTTCGCCTCGCGCTACAGCCTCGACGTTCCGGTGCTGTGGAACTGGTATGGCCTGAAGGAGATCTGGGAAGAAGCCTATGGCGAGGTCCCCGGCGTGACCTGGCTCAGCGCCGGCGCATGGGATCCGTGCAACTTCGCCACCACCAAGCCGATCCGCTCGGTGGCGGACCTGAAGGGCCTGCGCGTCTACACCTTCCCGACCGGCGGCCAGTTCATCTCGCGCCTTGGCGTGGTGCCGGTTACCCTGCCGTGGGAAGATATCGAAGTCGCGCTCCAGACAGGCGAGATCGACGGTATCGCATGGTGCGGCGCCACCGAAACCTACACGGTGGGCTGGGCCGACGTCACCAAATACTATCTCACCAACAACATCTCGGGCGCATGGTCTGGCTCGTTCTTCGCCAACACCGACAAATGGAACGCGGTGCCCGATCATCTCAAGACGCTGTTCAATCTGGCGATGGATTCCTCGCACTATTATCGCCAGCACTGGTACTGGTGGGGCGAGGCGCACTACCGCACCACTGGCGGCAAGCTCGAACTCACCACCATTCCCGAAGAGGAGTGGAAGGGCGTCGAGGACATGGCGATGGAGTTCTGGGACGAAATCGCCGCCAAGAGCGAGCGCAACGCCAAGGTCGTGGAAATCCTGAAGAAGTATCAGGACACCATGCGCAAGGCCGGCGCGCCTTATCGCTACGGCTGATGTATTTCGGTCCGGCCGCTCCGGTGGCCGGACCTCTTTCCAGATTTTGAACTGAATTCGCAATCATGCAGCCGCAGGGGCGGCGGAGAAGAGAATGGCCGGAAAACTTTCGTTCGATCAATTGAAGAGCGCAGTCGCCTCGGGCGAAATCGATACCGTTCTGACGGCATCGGTCGACATGCAGGGTCGTCTCATCGGCAAGCGCTTCGTGGCGCAGTTCTTCGTCGATTCCGCCTATGAAGAGACGCATGGCTGCAACTATCTGATGGCAGACGACATCGATATGGAGCCGGTGCCCGGCTACAAGGCGGCAAGCTGGTCGAAGGGCTATGGCGACTTCGTCATGAAGCCCGACCTGTCGACCATCCGCCCCGTGCCATGGCTGGAAAAGACGGCGCTGGTGATCTGCGACGCGCAGGATCACCATACCCGTGAGGATCTGCCGCATTCGCCGCGTGGCATTCTGCGCCGCCAGCTCAAGAGGCTGGAGGAGCGCGGCTACATCGCCTATTTCGCCTCCGAGCTGGAATTCTTCCTGTTTTCGGAAACCTATGCGACTGCCCGTGACAAGTACTGGCAGAAGCTCGACACGGCCTCTCCTTACATCGGTGACTATCTGATCGATATCACCTCCAAGGAAGAGGGATATATGCGGCGTCTGCGCAATGAGCTGAACGCGGCGGGCATCCCGATCGAGTGTTCCAAGGGCGAATGGGGGCCGGGGCAGGAGGAAATCAACGGCCGCTATGCCGAAGCGCTCGAAATGGCCGACCGCCATGTCTTCATGAAGAACGGGGCCAAGGAGATCGCCCATCAGGAAGGCAAGGCCGTGACCTTCATGGCCAAGTACAATTACGATCTTGCCGGCAATTCCAGCCACATCCACAATTCGGTGTGGAGCGCCGACGGCAAGACGCCGCTGTTCTTCGACAAGAACGCACCGTGGACCCTGTCGGAGCTTGGCCGCCAGTGGTCGGCCGGCCAGATCAAATACGCACGCGAATATACCTATTTCCTCGCGCCCTACATCAACTCCTACAAGCGTTTTCAGGCCGGCACCTTCGCGCCGACCAAGATCATGTGGTCGGAAGACAACCGCACCGCCGGCTTCCGCCTGTGCGGCGAGGGCAGCAAGGCGATCCGCATGGAATGCCGGATCGGCGGCGCGGACCTCAATCCCTATCTGGCATTCGCTGCGCTCATCGCCGCCGGCCTTGCCGGTCTCGACGAGAAGCTGGAACTGCAGAAGCCGTTCGTCGGCGACGCCTATCAGGCCTCCAGACTTCCCGAAATTCCCAAGACATTGCGCGACGCGACCGAGACCCTGAACAAGTCGAAGCTGCTGAGGCAGGCTTTCGGCGACGATGTGGTGGATCATTATGTCCATACGGCCCGCTGGGAGCAGATGGAGTATGACCGGCGCATTACCGACTGGGAACTGCATCGCGGTTTCGAGCGCTACTGAGCACAGCAAGATTCCGGAGGGAGCGGCTGCAGGACAGCGGCTCCCTCCGGAGCAGCCGGAATTGCAGGAAATGGGGCGGCGTGTCCGCCCGGACAACTGACGAAGGACGACAACCATGACCGAAACGGTCAAGCTCATCTCCCCGATCGACGGTTCGGTCTACGCCGAACGACCGGTCGCGACCGATCAGGCGCTCAACGCTGCCGTCGAGCGCGCCCGCGCTGCCCAGCCCTGCTGGGCGCAGGTATCAGTCGCCGAGCGCGGCAAATACATGCTCGCCATGCTGGAAGCGCTTTTCTCCATGGCCGACGAGGTCGTGCCGGAAATCGCGTGGCAGATGGGCCGTCCGGTTCGCTATGGCGGCGAATTCGGCGGCGTGCGCGAGCGCGCTTCCTACATGATCGAAATTGCCGAACAAGCGCTGAAGCCGGTCGTCGCAGCCAATCCGAAGGACGGTTTCCGCCGTTATGTGAAGAAGGAGCCGCTGGGCGTGGTGAT
The DNA here is from genome assembly GCF_059509755.1 of Aquamicrobium sp. YD-1-mutant5. Lineage (NCBI taxonomy): Bacteria > Pseudomonadati > Pseudomonadota > Alphaproteobacteria > Hyphomicrobiales > Phyllobacteriaceae > Aquamicrobium > Aquamicrobium sp. YD-1-mutant5. Next base: position 137,282 of record NZ_JCAKKP010000005.1, on the reverse strand, counting down.
GGTCATCGCGCCGTGGAATTATCCATACCTCACGGCGGTCAACACCATCGTTCCGGCACTGATGGCCGGCTCGACGGTGATCCTCAAGCATGCTGCGCAGACGCTGCTGGTGGGCGAGCGCTTCGCCAAAGCCTTCGAGATGGCCGGTCTGCCGAAGGGCGTGTTCCAGAACGTCGTGCTCAACCATGGACAGACCGAGAAGCTGCTCGGCTCCGGCAAGATCGACCATGTCAACTTCACCGGATCGGTGGGGGGAGGGCGTGCCATCGAAAAGGCAGCCGCCGGCACCTTCATGACGCTCGGCCTCGAGCTCGGCGGCAAGGATCCCGCCTATGTGCTGCCGGATGCAGGCATAGAAAATGCGGTCGCCAGCCTGGTCGACGGCGCCTTCTTCAATTCGGGGCAGTGCTGCTGCGGCATCGAGCGCGTCTATGTGCACGAGAAGGTCTATGACCAGTTCGTGGAAGGCTTCATTGCCGAGACGAAGAACTATGTGGTCGGCAATCCGCTGGAGCAATCCACGACGCTCGGGCCGATGGCGCATGCGCGCTTTGCCGACCTGATCCGTGAGCAGAAGGCGGAAGCCCTGCGCAAGGGCGCGGTTGCGCATATCAACATGAAGGTCGATGGCGACGTCGCCGGTTCGCCCTATATCGGGCCGGAAGTGCTCACCAATGTCGATCACCAGATGAGCGTCATGCGTGAAGAGAGCTTTGGCCCCATCGTCGGCATCATGAAGGTGCGCAATGACGAAGAGGCCATCGCGCTGATGAACGACAGCCCGTATGGTCTCACCGCATCGATCTGGACCAGCGATACCGAGCACGCGATCTCGATCGGCGACCGGGTCGAAACCGGCACCGTCTTCATGAACCGCTGCGACTATCTCGATCCGGCGCTGGTATGGACCGGCGTGAAGGACACCGGCAAGGGCGCGGCATTGTCGGCCATCGGCTACGACAACCTGACACGCCCGAAGAGCTACCATCTGAAGGAAAAGATCTGATGTTCGCCTCCGTTCCGGATACAGGCTTCGCCGCGTTTCACGGAATGACGGACATCGGCTCCCAATCTGGCTTCCCCATCGAAAGATCATCTACATGACCAATCCCGTCTCCAAATGGAATTATCCGACCACCGTTTTCTTCGGAGTCGGCCGCATCAACGAGTTGCCAGCAGCGCTTGCTTCCACCGGCATCAGGAACCCGCTCTTCGTCACTGATCCGGGCCTGGCGAAGCTGCCCGTCGTTGCCTCGACCCTGGCCATTCTCGATGTCGCCAAAGTGCCCTACGGCGTATTCTCCGACGTCAAGCCGAATCCGGTCGAGTCCAATCTGACGGCCGGCATTGAGGTCTTCAACAAGGGCGGCCATGACGGCGTCATCGCCTTCGGCGGGGGCTCGGCGCTGGACCTTGGCAAGCTGATCGCCTTCCAGGCCGGACAGAGCCGCCCGGTGTGGGACTTCGAGGACATCGGCGACTGGTGGACGCGCGCCGACGCGGACAAGATCGTGCCGATCGTGGCGGTGCCGACCACGGCCGGAACCGGCTCGGAGGTTGGCCGCGCGGGTGTCATCACGCATGAGGCCTCGCACACCAAGAAGGTCATCTTCCACCCGAAGATGATGCCGGCCATCGTGATTGCCGATCCGGAGCTGACCGCCGGCATGCCGCCCTTCATCACCGCCGGCACCGGAATGGATGCGCTGGCGCACTGCCTCGAAGCCTATTGCGCACCGGGCTATCACCCCATGGCCGACGGCATTGCCGTGGAAGGCGTTCGTCTGGTTCTGGAAAACCTGCCGAAGGCGTTCCATGACGGCTCGGACCTGATCGCCCGCGCCAACATGATGTCGGCGGCGGCCATGGGCGCCACTGCGTTCCAGAAGGGGCTTGGCGCCATCCACTCGCTGTCGCACCCGATCGGCGCGCTTTATGACACCCACCACGGCATGACCAATGCCGTGTTCATGCCCTATGTACTGGCCTTCAACCGCGAGGCGATCGAGGAACGCATCGAGAGGCTCGCCGCCTATTGCGGCATCGAGGGCGGGTTTGACGGCTTTGCCGCCGCCATTCTGAAGCTGCGCGAGGAACTGAAAGTTCCGCATACGCTGCCCGGCCTGATCAAAGACCTCGATATGGATGCCGCACGCAAGGACCTCATCGCGGAAATGGCCATCGTCGATCCGACCGCTGGCGGAAATCCGCTCAAGCTGACCAAGGAAGGTGCGCTCAGACTGCTTGAGGGCGCTCTCACCGGAACCGTCTGAGAAGCGGCATAAGCTGCCCGGACCGCAACAGAAACTCCAGAGGGGAAGCAGGAGGGTATTATTTAGCCGGAAAATAATAGGGGCCGATTGCTAGTATCGGTCAAAGTAGTTTAGCCTTTCACTTTGTGGCGGGCGGGTTTCATCTGGCTTTCATCCAAACGTCACATGAACTCGCTACCGCGTCGCAGGCGTCACAAGGCGTCAGCTCAATGGAGATAACGAGATGTTCAAGTTTGCGGGGAAGGTACTGTCCGTAACGGCAACCGCTCTGATGGTCACGTCGGCCATTTCGTCCGCCCAGTCGCTGGATGAAATCGTCGAGGCGGCCAAGAAGGAAGGCATGCTGACCACCATCGCCCTTCCGCACGACTGGTGCGGATGGGAAGGCATTCTGGCCGGTTTCAAGGCCAAGTATCCGGAAATCACCATCAATGAACTGAACCCGGACGCCGGCTCGGCCGACGAGATCGAGGCGATCCGCGCCAACAAGGGCAACACCGGTCCGCAGGCCCCTGACGTGATCGACGTCGGCCTCGCCTTCGGCCCGTCCTCCACCAAGGAAGGCCTCCTCCTGCCTTACAAGGTTTCGACCTTTGACGGCATCGAGGTCAAGGATCCGGAAGGCCACTGGTACGGCGGGTATTATGGCGTTCTCGCCTTCGAGGTGAACACCGACATCGTCAAGGAAGTGCCGCAGGACTGGGCCGATCTGCTGAAGCCCGAATATGCCAATTCCGTTGCGCTGGCGGGTGATCCGCGCGCGGCGAACCAGGCGATCCTGTCGGTCTATGCTGCGGGTCTTTCGGCTGCCGGCGGCGACGCCTCCAAGGCTTCGGAAGCCGGTCTCGACTTCTTCAAGCAGCTCAACGAGAAGGGCAATTTCGTGCCGGTCATCGGCAAGGCCTCGTCGCTTGCGCAGGGCACCACGCCGATCATCGTGCGCTGGGACTACAACGCCCTTGCCGACCGCGACACGCTGAACGGCAACCCGCCGGTTGAGGTCGTGGTGCCGAAGAGCGGTGTTCTCGCCGGCGTTTACGCGCAGGCTATCAGCGCCCATGCGCCGCATCCGAACGCCGCCAAGCTGTGGCTGGAATACATCTATTCCGACGAGGGCCAGATCGGCTTCCTGAAGGGCTACTGCCACCCGGCCCGTTTCAACCAGCTGGTTTCCGAGGGCAAGGTGCCGCAGGAAATCCTCGACAAGCTGCCGCCGGCGGAGGCCTACACCAAGGCCGTGTTCCCGACGCTTGAGGAACAGGATGCCAACAAGAACGCCGTCACCGGCGGCTGGGACAGCGTCGTCGGCGCCAACGTCCAGTAAGGCGGCCTGAACAATCCGGCGCGGCTCCGCAGGGAACCGCGCCGGAGCGACCGGGCATTGTGCGAAGCCGGACCGGTTTCGCCCATTGCCTGTACAGAGGGGTAAGATCGCCAGAGCGTGGCTGTTAAAGTGCGCGGTGATCGCGGGAAGAAGGCATGTGTCGCGCATGAGCCAATCAATCGCCGCGCCGGCTTCTGCGGTAACACGCCCGCGCATGTCGTTTGCGTGGCTTGGCGTGATGCCGTTTCTGCTGTTCGCGCTTCTGTTTCTCGTTTTGCCGACCATGCAGATCATCGTCGGCTCCTTCCGCAATGCGGCGGGCGAATTCACGCTCGACAACATCGTCAACCTGTTTCAGCCGTCGATCATGGCGGCCTACTGGATTTCGATCCGCATCAGCGTGGCTTCCGCGCTGCTCGGCTGCCTTGTCGGCTTCCTCATGGCATGGGCAATGGTGCTGGGCGGGCTGCCCGCATGGTTGCGCTCGCCGATGCTCACCTTCTCGGGCGTCGCCTCCAATTTCGCCGGCATTCCGCTGGCCTTCGCCTTTCTCGCCACCTTCGGGCGGCTCGGCCTCGTCACGCTCATCCTGCGCGACTGGTTCGGCATCAATATTTACGGAATGGGCTTCAACATCCTGTCCTTCGGCGGGCTGACGCTGACCTATCTGTTCTTCCAGATCCCGCTCACCATACTGATCATGACGCCGGCGCTGGACGGCATGCGCCGCGAATGGCGCGAGGCTGCCTCCATTCTGGGGGCATCGCCCTTCCAGTACTGGCGCATGGTAGCGCTGCCGATCCTGTGGCCCAGCCTGCTCGGCACCTTCGCGCTGCTGTTCGCCAATGCCTTCGGCGCGGTCGCAACCGCCTATGCGCTGACCGGCAGCTCGCTATCCATCGTGCCGATCCTGCTGTTCGCGCAGATCCGCGGCGATGTCTTGCAGGACCCGCATCTCGGCTATGCGCTCGCCTTCGGCATGATCGTCATCACCGGCATCGCGAACTTCATCTATATCTGGCTTCGCGCCCGCAGCGAGAGGTGGATGAAATGAAGATCAACCGCATCTGGTCCTGGCTGTTCTTCGGCATTGGCGCGCTTTATTTCATTTTCCCGCTGGTCAGCACGGCCGAATTCTCGCTCAAGATGCGTCGCGGCGCCTACACGCTCGATGCCTACTGGACGGTGCTGGCCGATCCGCGCTTCCAGCAGACCTTCACCTATTCCGTGCTGATGGCGCTCGCCACCATCGCCTTCGGCGTGCTGCTTGTGGTGCCAACCGCATACTGGGTTCGGCTGAAGCTGCCGCGCTGGCGTCCGGTTCTGGAATTCGTCACGCTTTTGCCGCTGATCATTCCGCCGATCGTCATCGTGTTCGGCTATATCCGCCTCTACAACACCTCGTCATGGCTGCCGCTGACCGGCTCGGCCATGGGCACCAATCTGCTCCTGATGTTCGGCTATGTGATCCTTTCGCTGCCTTACATGTACCGGGCGGTGGATACCGGCCTGCGCGCCATCGACGTCGCCACGCTGACGGAGGCCGCGCAGAGCCTTGGTGCCGGATGGATCACGATCCTTGCGCGGGTCATCCTGCCGAATGTGGCGGTGGCGGTGCTGTCGGGCGCCTTCATCACCTTCGCCATCGTCATCGGCGAGTTCGTCATGGCGGCGCTGCTCAACCGGCCATCCTTCGGCCCGTACATGCAGTTGCTCGGCGCCAACCGCGCCTATGAGCCGGCGGCACTTGCCGTGATCGCCTTTGCCATAACCTGGGGCTGCATGGCCCTGATCCAGTTCGTCTCGAAGTTCGCGCCCAAGGCGCCGGGCGTTCAGCACTGAGAACGGAGACCGCACAGCCAATGCCAGAGCCCTTCCTGTCGATCCAGCACGTGCGCAAATCCTTCGGTGCCACCACCGTCGTGCAGGATTTCAATCTCGACGTCGAAGCGGGTGAATTCGTTTCCTTCCTCGGCCCTTCCGGCTGCGGCAAGACCACGGTTCTGCGCATGGTGGCGGGTTTCGAGGAGCCGAGTGCGGGGCGTATCGTCATTGGCGGCAAGGATGTCACCGCATTGAAGCCGAACCAGCGCAATATCGGCATGGTTTTCCAGGCCTATGCGCTGTTTCCCAACCTCACCGTGGCGCAGAACATCGGCTTCGGCCTGAAAGTGGCCGGGGTGCCGAAAGCCGAAATCGACAGCCGCGTCGCCGAGATGCTCGACATCATCAAGCTGCCGGCCGGCGAGTTCGGCAACCGCTATCCCTATCAGCTCTCCGGTGGCCAGCAGCAGCGCATTGCGCTGGCGCGTGCGCTGGCGCCGAGACCGAAGGTGCTGCTGCTCGACGAGCCGCTGTCGGCGCTGGACGCAAAGGTGCGTGTGTCGCTGCGCGAGGAAATCCGCTCCATCCAGAAGAAGCTCGGCATCACCACCATCTTCGTCACCCATGATCAGGAAGAGGCGCTGTCGATCTCGGATCGCATCGTGGTCATGTATGGCGGGAAGGTTGAGCAGGTCGGCGCTGCTTTCGAGATATACAACCGCCCCGCGACACGCTTCGTGGCCGGTTTCGTCGGCACGCTGAACGTGCTCGAAGGCACGCTGGGGCCGGCAGGCAAGGTGCAGCTCGGCAGCGGTGCGTTTTCGCTCCGGCAGGAGCCTGAAGGGGTGAGGGCGGGCGATGCGCTGTCGCTGGCGCTGCGCCCTGAGGCGATTGCCCTCGGCCACCGCGAAGGCAACGACGCGATGCTTTCGGGCGAGATCGCGGACGTGCATTTCCTCGGTTCGGTCATCCGGGTTCGGGTCAGGGTGGGCGACAGCATCGTTTCGCTGGATACGTTCAACAATCCCGCGACGCCACCGCCGCAGATCGGCGATCGTGTCGAGATCAGCTTTTCGTCAGGCGATGTTCTGCTGCTGAACTGACGGCAGCGACTGCGGCACAAGCGGCGTGTCTGCCTGCCGCAGATTGCGCTCCGCGCCCACGCGCGACAGGAGCACCACGGGCAACAGGGCGATCAGCACGATGGCGAGCGCCGAAATCGACGCCTCCTCATAGGTGCCGCGCGCGGCCTCGCCATAAAGATGGGTGGCCAGCGTCTCGACATTGAGCGGGCGCAGAAGCAGCGTTGCCGGCAGCTCCTTCACGCAATCGACGAAGACGAGCAGGGCGCCGGCGGCGAGCGCCGTCTTCGACAGGGGCAGATGCACGCGCCGCAGGGTGCCGGATGCGGTTTCGCCGAGCGTGCGCGAAACCTCGTCCAGCGATTGCGGAATACGGCTGAGGCCGGCAGCCATTCCGCCCGCCGAAATGGCGAGGAAGCGCGCCGTATAGGCGTAGACCAGCGCCGCACCGGAGCCGAGGAAGATGAGGCCGGTGGAGATGCCGAACCACGACCCGGCCAATGCGTTCACCGTGCGGTCGAAGGCTCCCAGCACGATGACGAGCCCGATCGCGATGACGGTTCCCGGCGCGGCATAGCCGATGGTGGAAAGGCGGAAGGCTGAAGCGGAAAAGCCGCCCGGACGAATGCGCGCCGCATAAGCCGCTGCCGCACCGAGCGCCAGCGTGAGCAAGGTGGCTGCCGCCGAAAGCAGTATCGTGCCCGATACCGTCGACAGGAAGCGTGGCGGCACGCCGGCATAGCCGATGCGGGCCCAGGCTTCCGTCGCCAGATAAAGCGCTGGCCCGATGAAGCCGATCAGGACCGGTATCAGGCCGAGCACCAGCAGCAGCGCTCCGGTGGAGACGGACACGCGATGGCGTTCGAAGCTCTTGCCGCCGCGCTGTGCGCCGGCCGCGAAGCGCTGGCGCCGCCGCGCATAGTGTTCAAGTGCCACCACCGCCACCACGACGACCAGCAGCGAAAGTGCAATCTGCGATGCGCCCGGCAGGTCGGAGCGGGTGATCCATGTCGTGTAGATCGATACGGTCAGCGTACGCACGCCAAGGAATTCGGCGGCGCCGATGTCGTTCAGCGTCTCCATCAGCGCCAGGCTGATGCCGACGGCGACGGCCGGCCGGGCCAGCGGCAGGGCGACACGCCAGAACACTGCCCGACGCGAGACGCCGAGCGTTCGGGCCGCTTCGATCAGGCTTGCCGGCTGCGTCAGGAACATGGCGCGGGTGGCGATGTAGACGTAAGGGTAGAGCACGAAGGAAAGCAGGATTATGCAGCCCGTCATTGAGCGGATGTCGGGCAGGCGGAAATCGCGCGGGCTGGAATAGCCGAGAACGGTGCGAATGGCGCCCTGAACGACGCCGATCGGGTGCAATATGTCGAGATAGGTATAGGCGACGATATAAGTCGGGACCGCCAGCGGCAGCAGCAGCGCCCATTCCAGCGTGCGGCGTCCGGGGAATTCATAGGCCGTGACCAGCCATGCCGTTCCGGTGCCGAGAACGGCGACCAGAATGCCGACACCGGCAAGCAGGATCAGCGTATCACGCAGGGCAACCGGCAGGATGGTGGAGAAGAGATGCGCCCATAGCCCTTGCGAGCCGTGCAGCGCCTCGAAAAACAGGGCGAGAAAAGGCAGCGCGACGCCAAGGGCGGTGAAGCCCGCCACAATGAGCCAGGCGGCGCCGGAGCGCCGCCTTCTGTTTCGTCCTGAACCCGTTGCTGCCATGGTCATGAAAAATGGAATGGCATCCGCGAGGATGCCATTCTCCCATGTCAGTTGTCGAAGCCGACCTTGTCGACCAGCTCGCTGGCGGCCTTGCGGTTGGCGACGATCTCGCTGAGCGGCTTGGAATCGATCTTCAGGTCGCCGAGCTCGGCGATGAGCGGATCGGCGGCGACGCCGGCCTTGACCGGATATTCATAGTTCGCTTCGGCGTAGATCTTCTGCGCTTCATCCGAAACCAGATATTCCAGCAGCTTGACCGCCTCGTCCTTGTTCGGTGCATGTTTGGCGATGGCAGCGCCCGAGATGTTCACATGGGTGCCATCGTCCTTGAAGGTCGGCAGGAGAACCTTGATGGCATCGGCCCATTGCTTCTGCTCGTCGCCGCCCTTGCCCGAGCGCATCAGGCCCACATAGTAGGAATTGGCGACGGCGATGTCGCAGACGCCGCCCAGAATGTCCTTGGCGCCTTCGCGGTCGCCGCCGGCCGCCTTGCGGGCGAGGTTGTCCTTCAGGCCGGTCAGCCACTTCTCGGTTTCTTCAGCGCCGTAGTGGGCGATGTAGTCGGCGATCAGGGCGGTGTTGTAGGGATGCTGGCCCGAGCGGATGCAAACCTTGCCCTTCCATTTCGGGTCGGACAGGTCCTCATAGGTGATTGCGTCGAGGTCGAGGTCGCTGGCGGCGTAGACAACGCGGGCGCGCATGGACAGGCCGAACCAGTTGCCGGCTGCGTCGCGGAGCTGGGCGGGGATCGCTTCGCTCAGTACGGCCGATTCCACCGGCTGCGTCACGCCCTTGTCGACCAGATCGACGAGGTTGCCGGCATCGACCGCCATCAGGATGTCGGCCGGCGAGCTTTCGCCCTCCGAGGCCACGCGCTCGGCGAGGCCATCCTTGAGGAAGACAGTATTGACCTTGATGCCGGTTGAGCTGCTGAAGGAATCCAGCAGCGGCTGGATCAGGCCGGGTTCGCGCGTGGTGTAGATGCTCACCTCCGCTGCCGAGGCCACATTGGCAACGGCAAGCAGTGAGGCGGCGGCGAGAAGCGTCGTCTTGAAATGTGCGTTGCGCATGGAACCTCTCCTCCTGTGTTGGGCTACAGAAGCTGACCATCATTTATGATCCAGATAGTCAAGTTTTCTTAGGCCAGTTTGACGCCGATCACAGAAAGTTTATTGCCGGAATGGTCAGGAGGCGGCGAAGGCCAGAACCGTGTTCGGGTCGATGTGGAAACGCAGCCGGCCGTCCCGTATCTGCAAGGGCTGCGTGGTGCGCATGGTGAGCGGTGTTTCCAGTCCCTCGACCTCGAGTTCGAGCTGCTCGATCTCGCCGCGGAAGCTGCGGGCGCGGACCGAGCCGGAAAAGGCGTCTTCGGCAAGGCAGGGGCATACGGCCTGCGGGCGGATGAAGGCGAGCGCCTGGCCGCCCTCGGCAAGATCCAGCCTGCACGGAAAGGCGCCGAGCGCCGTATGCAGACGGCCATTGCGATAGGTGCCGGGAACCCGGTTGAAGGTGCTGAAGAACTCCGCTGCATAGCGGTCGACCGGCCGGTCATGCAATTCGCGGCCGGTGCCGCTCTGGACGATGCGGCCCGCCTTCATCAGCACGACGCGATCCCCGGTGGACAGCGCCTCCTCGGGATCGTGGGTGACGATGATCGCGGTCGTGCCGGTGCGGCGCAGAAGGGCGATGGTATCGTGGCGCACCCGTTCGCGCAGGTCGCGGTCGAGATTTGAGAAGGGTTCGTCCATCAGCACCACGGCGGGCTGCGGCGCCAGCGCGCGCGCCAGTGCCGCCCGCTGCTGTTCTCCGCCGGACAGCATGTGCGGGTAGCGGCCCGCCATCGCCGAGAGCGCCGTCATTTCCAGAAGCATGGCAACGCGCGCGCGGGCAGCCTCACGCGACCATTTGCGCAGGCCGAACATGACGTTCTGCTCGATGGTCAGATGCGGAAACAGGGCATAGTCCTGAAAGACAAAGCCGATATTGCGCTTCTCGGGTTCGACGAACACATCGGAACTGGCCAGTTCCCTGCCATCCAGCCGCAGGGTTCCGCTGTCCGGCTGCTCGATGCCGGCGATCAGGCGCAGCAGCGTGGACTTTCCGCAGCCCGAATGGCCGACGAGGCAAACAATCTGCTTCGGCTCGATGGCAAGCACGACGGGACCCAGCGCGAAGCCGGGTCCAAGCCTGCGGGCCAGCCTGTCGATCTCCAGAACCGGTTCCGGACGATTCCCGCTGCCATGAAGTTGTTCCGTCACGAAACGATCCTCTCCAGCTTCAGCCATCTGAACCGGGCTACATGGCCATGGCGCCTGAATCAAGGATGCAGCAATGACAGTGGACCAAAGGATCGCGCGGTTCATGCGCATTGCAAGAGAGGTTGCAGACCTTTACGGCGGGTAACGGATTTAAGCTCGCTCTTTGCAATCCGGAGGCGACAGCAGGTGAAATGACATGAGCCTTGCCGTTTTCAGCGCCGTTCTTGCCGCGGCACTGATGCATGCTTCGTGGAATGCCCTGATCAAGGTCAGGCTGGACCGTTTCGCCTCGATCTCCCTGACGTCGCTGGGCATGGCCATCACGGCGCTCCCGGTGCTGCCCTTCGTGGCATTTCCCGGCAGGATGGCATGGATGTGGATCGGCGTTTCGCTGTGCATGCACATCGGCTACCGGCTGTTCCTGATCCGCGCCTATGAGGTGGGCGATCTTGCTCAGACCTATCCGCTGGCGCGGGGCACGGCGCCGCTCATCACCACTATCGGCGGTATCGTCCTCATTCAGGAAGTGCCCGGCAAATTTGCCCTGATCGGCATTCTGCTGTTGTCGGCCGGCACATTTCTCATGTGTTTGCGTGGGGGTGGGCGGCTGGCCGCTCTCAATCCGGCCGCCGTCTTCTACGCGCTGACGACCTCGCTGTTCATCTCCGGTTATACGCTGGCGGACGGATTGGGCGCCCGCGAAGCGCCGGCCGCGCTCTCCTATGCCGCGTGGCTGTTCGTGTGCGACGGCATCGTCGCCACAACCGTTGCGCTGATCTATCGTGGCCGGCGTCTGGCCACCACGCTGGCGCTGGAATGGCGCATCGGCCTGCTCACGGGTTTCCTCAGTGGTGCGGCTTATGCGATCGCCATGTGGGCGATGACGAAGGCGCCGATCGCCTCCGTGGCGTCGTTGCGCGAGATCTCCATTCTTTTCGCCATGGCGATCTCGGTGTTCGCGCTGGGCGAAAAGATGACCGGCTGGCGCGCCGCTTCCGTCTTATGCATCGTGGCCGGGGTGGTGGCGCTGAGGCTCAGCTGACGACTGCCATTCCGTTGAAAAGGAGCGGCGCAAGCCGGGGCCCGCAGGCCTTGCCGGGTCGTCTTGACGAACACCGCATCGTTCCGCATTCTCTGCCCTGTGGTTGGGAATGGAGATTGTCCATGGATGACGCAGGCGTAGGCTGGATTGCAGCCATCATCATCGGCGGCCTTGCAGGCTGGATCGCTTCAAGGTTCATGAACAGCGACACCGGCGTGTTCATGAACGTCATACTCGGTATCATCGGCGCGGCTGTCGCCAGCTTCATCTTCGGTTTTCTGGGCGTGTCGTTCGGTGGCTGGCTCGGATACCTCGTCGCTGGCTTCGTTGGCGCATGCATCCTGATATGGGGCGCCCGCGCCGTCAGGAGTTGAAGCCGGACGTTTTGGCCGTGTGCTGAGCGCTGCCGGCAAACCGTGGCGGGGAAAGGCGGTGGCCCGTAGAGGTCGTCGCCTGTCCGGAGAGCAATCATTCGCTGTGGGCGAGTGACGATGACGTCTTGTTCCGGGCATGCCGTACGTGAAGAGGATCGGGTCGGCAGGCTGCATGCCTCGCTGGCGCAAGCCGGGTCGGCGCTGCTCTGCCGTGAGGTTCGGTGAACCCACGGGGACCTATATGAAACTACGCTAAGTTATTGAAACGGATGGTGGGCGTGACAGGGATTGAACCTGTGACCCCTACGATGTCAACGTAGTGCTCTCCCGCTGAGCTACACGCCCATCCGATGGCGGGCTTACATCATTTTTGCTGGAGCCCGTCAATAGCGCAAATTGGAAAATTGCGCTCCTTATGCAGCCTGCAGCATCTTTTCCACCTCGTTGACGAGGTCGCGCAGGTGGAAGGGCTTGGACAGCACCTTGGCGTCGCGCGGAGCCTTGGAGTCGGGGTTCAGGGCAACGGCCGCGAAGCCGGTGATGAACATGACCTTGAGGTCGGGATCGATCTCAGTGGCACGGCGGGCAAGCTCGATACCGTCCATTTCCGGCATGACGATATCGGTCAGGAGGAGAGAGAAGGGCTCCTCGCGCAGCCGCTCATAGGCGCTGGCGCCATTGTCGAAGTCGCTGACCTGATAGCCGGCGCGTTCCAGCGCCTTCACCAGAAAGCGGCGCATATCGTCGTCGTCTTCTGCAAGCAGAATGCGTGCCATGATTTCCCGTCCGAATCACTAACCCGGCCGGCGTGTGCCCCAGCCTGATAATCTGATTGTATATGAGCCAGCGCCGGTAAAGATCAAGTGAAGACAGCGCCATACGTGCCGGTTCCTGCCTTCGTGAAGCTGTGGGCGAAGCTATGGACAGGCCCGGCCGCGAATGGCACTTTCCGGGAATGACGTTTCGCAGTTCAGAGGTTCACCGACATTGACAAGCCCGGCCGAGGATTTTTCGGTTGTTCCCGCCTTCGAGGTAAGATCGGCCGCCGAGCAGCGGGTGCCGTTCGTTTTCAGCTCGCCGCACAGCGGGCGCTATTACCCGCAGCGCTTTCTGGCGATGAGCCGGCTCGACGAGCACAATGTGCGCCGCTCCGAGGACTGCTATGTCGACGAACTGTTCGGCGGCTGTATCATGCTTGGCGCTCCCCTCCTGGCCGCCAATTTTCCGCGCGCCTATCTCGACGCCAACCGGGAACCCTGGGAACTCGATCCGCGCATGTTTTTGGAGCCGGTGCCTCCCTATTGCAACATTCGCTCCGCCCGCGTCGCGGGCGGCCTTGGCACCGTGCCGAAGCTGGTCGGCGACGGCTTCGACATCTATTCCGGCCGCCTGCCGCTGGTCGAGGCGGTGACGCGGATCGAAACCATCTACAAGCCTTTCCACGAAACCCTGAAGAAGCTTGTGATGCGCACTCATGCAGCGTTCGGCTTTGCCGTGCTGGTCGATTGCCATTCCATGCCCGCCGGTGTGCGTGTTTCCGATACGGGGCTGCGCCCCGATTTCATCGTCGGCGACAGGTTCGGCACCTCCGCCTCAAGCGCGCTGACCGTCACGGCGATCGACCTGCTTTCGGCCATGGGCTACAGCGTGGCCCACAACAAGCCCTATGCCGGCGGCTTCATCACCGAGCATTACGGCCGCCCGACACGAAAGGTTCACGCGTTGCAGATCGAGATCAATCGTGGGCTCTACATGAACGAGAGCACGCTTCAGAAGACTGCCGGATTTGATGCGCTTGTCGAGGATCTGACCCAGTTCTGCGCCGACCTGATGGCGTTGACGGATCATCATTTTCGTATCGCGCCGCTTGCCGCGGAATAAGCTTCTGCAGCCCCGTGACTTTGTCTGCGGCTTTGCTATGACTGGCTGACACCTGCGCTTTCCCGATCAGGAGACACCATTGCACATTTCACCCGATTTTCTTCGGCGCGTCGCCGGAGTTGCCGCGGCCGAGACGTTGCCCCGGTTCCGCGCTCAGGGAGCCGTCGACAACAAGGAGGCGGCTGGTTTCGATCCCGTGACCGAGGCCGACCAGCAGGCCGAACTGGCGATCCGGCGCCTGATCAATGCCGAGTTTCCCGATCATGGCATTCTGGGTGAGGAACATGGCAGCGAGAACCTCGGCAGCAGCCATGTGTGGGTGATCGACCCGATCGACGGCACCCGTGCCTTCATTTCCGGCCTGCCGGTTTGGGGCACGCTGGTGGGGCTGACGATTGATGGCGAGGCGGTCGCCGGAATGATGTCTCAGCCGTTTACCGGCGAGCTGTTCTATGCCGATGGTGCGGGATCGCACTATGAGGGACCAGGCGGGGCGCGCAGGCTTGCCACCCGCAAGACCGAAAATCTTTCCGAGGCCATCTCGTTCACCACCACGCCTTCCCTGTTTAAGGGCGATATGCGCAAACGTTACGACGCATTCGAGAGCAAGGTGCAATTGGCGCGCTACGGCACCGACTGCTACGCCTTCGCCATGCTGGCGGCGGGATGCGTCGATATCGTCATGGATCCCGGCCTGAAGCCGTATGACATCGTGGGGCTGATCCCGATCATCGAGCAGGCCGGCGGCATCGTGACCACCTTCGACGGCGGGCCTGCCGAAAATGGCGGTGACATAGTGGCGGCGGCGACGCCGCAGCTGCACGAAGCAGCAATGGCCGCTGTGCGCGGCTGAGGCCGTAAATTGCCACTCCAGCGCGGCTGATGCCGCGCTCAGCCTTCAGGCGGCCTTGAATATCTCTTCTTCGGTGCCGGGAATGAAGGCATCGAAGGCAGCCAGAAACTGCTCGCGGTAGAAGTCCGCTTCCTGCAGGATCTCGTGGCGGGAACCATCTATGGTGAGCAGCGAACTCAGCCGCAGCCGCTGGGCGTAATCGGAAGCAGCCCGTGTGGAGACGATGCTGTCGGCCCCGGCGGTCACGATCAGGGTGGGAATGCGCATGCCGGCCAGGAATTGCGGGTCGCTGACCCTGAGCACGGCCTTGCTTGCCGCACGCAGCCACCGCACCGTCAGCCCGCTGAGCGCAAGATGGGGATGCTCTTCATAAACGGACGTATTGCGCCGGTATCGGACGGGATCCGAGGTCAGGTCGTTGATCTCGAAGGGTGCCGCTGCCTTCGCCCGCTTTCTTTTGACGTACATCCGGCCAAGTCCCATGAACATGAGAGCCGTCGTCATGGTGTGGATCGACTTCATCGAGTAGCGCTGCCCCGGCATGCCGATAAGCGGGGTCAGCAGAACCATGCGCTGGACGCGGTTGACCAGCGAGGCTGACGCCAGCAGAGCGACCAGCGCGCCGGTCGAATGGGCGAGGATGTAGTAGGGGCCGCGGCAATCCGGAAGCACGACCTCCCGGAAGAAGATGTCCAGATCGTCCACATATTGGCCGAAGCTTTTGACGTATCCCTTTCGGGGATCCCGGATCAGCCGGTCCGAGCCGCCCTGACCGCGCAAATCGAAGGTCGCGGTGCCCAGCCCTCGCGCCGACAGATCGCGGATGGTCTCGAAATATTTTTCGATACACTCATTGCGACCCTGCAGCAGGACGACCGTGCCTTTTTCGGGCCGGCCGCCGGGCGCAAAGTGCGCATAGCGGATCTGCCTGCCGTCGCGGGCTCTGAAAAAGCCGCCACTGGCATTGTCGGGAACGGGGTTGTCCGTCGTGTGAAAGAAAAGCTCTGTCATACGGCCGCCGGCCTGTGCTGCGGATCTGGTCACGGTGATAGGAAGGGCACGTTCATATTGCAAAGGAAATCATTGCAGGAACAATCCGGCACGCTTGTGGCAGCGTGGGAGCCGGAAGTCGCCTCAAACGACTTCCGGCCACTGTCGACCCGGATGGAAGGGACGTTACACCCGGATCGGCTCTGGTCTGGCATCGCCGCCGTTCCGTTGCAGAGAAAGGAATAGGGCACACAAGCTGAACGGCTTTTGAGCGCGCCGTTCATCGCGCGTTCATCCCTGCGCGAATGGCATGAGCGACAGGGTCTTGAAACCGTTTTGGCAGGCACCCAAATGTACTGTGCGGTCGCCGATGTCGGGGCCGCTGGCCCGGAAAGCGCCATCAGGGTTTTCAAGTGGTCACAACGCAAACCTTGTTGCTCGACAGGAGAACACACCATGCGTCACGTTGATTTTTCGCCCCTCTATCGCTCGACCGTAGGCTTCGACCGCCTGTTCAATATGATTGACTCGCTCGGTCAGCCCGAAGGCGGCCAGTCCTATCCGCCCTACAACATCGAAAAAACCGGCGAGGATGCCTATCGCATCTCCATGGCCGTGGCCGGCTTTGCGGATGACGAGATTTCCATCGAGGCTCACCGCAATGTGCTGACCATCAAGGGTGAGCGCGGGCAGGAGACCGAAAGCGACGGCGCCGAACTGCTTTATCGCGGCATTGCCTCGCGCTCCTTCGAGCGCCGGTTCCAGCTTGCCGACCATGTCGATGTCGTCGGCGCGGCCCTCAAGAACGGCCTGCTCCACATCGACCTGAAGCGCAACATTCCCGAGGAACTGAAGCCGCGCAGGATCGCCATTACCTCTGTGCCGGCTGACAATTCCCGTCAGATCGAAGCCAAGACCGTCAACTGATCTTCTATCACTCCTCCCGAG
Organism: Aquamicrobium sp. YD-1-mutant5; assembly: GCF_059509755.1. Taxonomy (NCBI): domain Bacteria; kingdom Pseudomonadati; phylum Pseudomonadota; class Alphaproteobacteria; order Hyphomicrobiales; family Phyllobacteriaceae; genus Aquamicrobium; species Aquamicrobium sp. YD-1-mutant5. Next base: position 120,708 of record NZ_JCAKKP010000005.1, on the reverse strand, counting down.
GGAGAGGCGGCGCGGGGAAACCCGCGCCGCTTTTGCGTTCACACGGGATCAGCGGATCAGGCCAGCCAGCCGCTCTATATCATCGTTCTGCGTGGCGAAGCTGGTGACGAAACGATAGATTTTTTCGTCCTCGCCAAGCTGCCCGCTGAACCCCGCCGGCGCCGGCCATTGGTGGAAGGTCGCGCCGGCGGCCTGCAGCCTGGCGGCCATGTCATCGCCGAAGATGGCGAAAACCTCGTTGGCCTGCGGCTGCCACGCAAGGCGCGCGGTGAGGGCTGCGTCGATCGCTTCGGCAAGGCGGCTGGCCATGGCATTGGAGTGCCTGGCGTTTTCCAGCCACAGGCCGTCATGGAAATAGGCGTCGAACTGGGCGGCCACGAAGCGCGATTTCGAGAACAGCTGCCCGGCACGCTTGCGCAGGAAGGCCATTTCCCGCGCCAGATCGAGGTCGAACAACACGATGGCCTCGGCGCACCAGCAGCCGTTCTTGGTGCCGCCGAAGGACACCACGTCTATCCTCCGCTTCCACGTCATTTCCGCCGGTGTGGTTTCAAGTGCCACCAGCGCATTGGCGAAGCGCGCGCCGTCCATGTGCAGGGGCAGGCAGCGGCTGCCGGCGATGGTGGAAATCGCCTCGATATCCTGCAGTGAGTAGACAGTGCCTATTTCGGTCGACTGGGTGATCGATATGGTGGCCGGACGCCCGGTGTGAACTGATTCGGGGAAGAAATGGCCGAGTGCCTTCTCCAGCGCTGCCGGGTCCATGCGGCCGAGGCTGCCATCGATGCCGAGCAGCCGCCCGCCGCCGGAGAAATATTCGACCGCCCCGCACTCGTCCTCCATGACATGCGCTTCCCGGTGGCAGAATGAAATGCCGCCGGGCTTTCCATAAAGGGCCAGGGAAAGCGAGTTGGCCGCCGTGCCGGTGGACACGAAGAACACCGCCACTTCGCGTTCGAAGACTTCGCTGAATTTTTCATAGACGGCACGGTCGAGATCGCCATCGCCATAGGCCGTGCTGAAGCCCGCCGCAGCCCCTGACATGCGCGCGGCAACGGCAGGGTGGGCGCCGGCCCAGTTGTCTGACGCGAAGAACATTTCCGGCTCCGATGCTGCTGCTTTTCAGGTGCGCAATTGATCCTTTTCAGCAGCGCCTTGCAAGGTAGCGACAGGCATTGTGCCGCTTTGCTGCCCGCAAGTGGCTTCGGAGTGAGCAAGAATCGACGGAAAGTTTCCCTTTGCGTCAGGCTTTCGCAACTTTCTATCCAAAAGACGCAATTTTTTTCATCAATCGGTCTTGTGCGCTTTTTTGATTTCTGCCATAGAAATTTAGGACAGCAATGCTGTCTTATTTATCCGCGCAAAGCAGCCCGGATCGGCGTATAGTGAAATTGTCGATCCGACTGGTGGCGCAAGCGGCTTTTCCCCGCTGACCGGCGGGGCGTGAAGAGTTCTCGCCAGCGGTTACGCATACCCAACCGGGAGCTTGATGCTCCCCAAGGCAACCAGACGCCTCTCCGGCGCGAAAATGGAGGACGACAGCGATGACGCATGTGACGCCATCTGTGACGACGGATTTCAGGCCGGCCGCACAGACCGGGGCGGCCACCACGAAACGCATCGCTAACCGGGGCATTCCTCCCTCCGCGCAGGGCCTATACGATCCGCGCAACGAACATGACGCCTGCGGCGTCGGCTTCATCGCCAACATGAAGGGCGTGAAGTCGCACCAGATCGTCCGGGATGGCCTGTTCGTTCTGGAAAACCTGACTCATCGCGGCGCGGTGGGCGCCGACCCGCTGGTCGGCGACGGCGCGGGCGTGCTCGTGCAGATGCCCGACCGTTTCTTTCGCGAGGAAATGGCGACGCAGGGCGTCGAACTGCCGCCATCCGGCCGTTACGGCGTCGGCCACTGGTTCATGCCGCAGGACGAGGCCGCGCGCGCCCATGTGAACGATGTGATCGTGGAATCGGCGCAGTCCGAAGGTTTCACCATTCTGGGCTTCCGCGAAGTTCCCGTCGACAATTCGTCGCTTTCCAGCGCACCGGAGATCGTCGCCGCCGAACCATTCCACACGCAGGTCTTCTTTGACCGGCCCTCCGACGCCGGCGACGATGATGAGTATGAGCGCCGTCTCTATATCCTGCGCAAGGTCATCTCCGGCCGCATCTATGCCGAGAACGACAATCGCGACGTCGGCTCCTATTGCGTGTCGCTGTCGGCCCGCACCATCGTCTACAAGGGCATGTTCCTCGCCAATCAGGTGGGCGCCTATTACACGGACCTTCTCGATCCGCGATTCGAATCGGCGCTGATCCTCGTCCACCAGCGCTTTTCGACCAACACCTTCCCGTCGTGGAAGCTGGCGCATCCTTACCGCATGGTCGCGCACAATGGCGAGATCAACACGGTGCGCGGCAACAACAACTGGATGGCGGCGCGTCAGGCGTCGGTGGACAGCGAGCTGTTCGGCAACGACATCTCGAAGCTGTGGCCGATCTCCTATGAAGGCCAGTCCGACACGGCCTGCTTCGACAACGCGCTCGAATTCCTGTTCCAGGGCGGCTACAGCCTCGCCCATGCCATGATGATGCTGATCCCGGAAGCCTGGGCCGGCAACAAGCTGATGGGCGACGAACGCAAGGCGTTCTACGAATATCACGCCGCCCTGATGGAACCGTGGGACGGGCCGGCCGCCGTGGTGTTCACCGACGGGCGCCAGATCGGCGCGACGCTCGACCGCAACGGGCTCAGGCCCGCGCGCTACATCGTCACCGACGACGACCGCGTCATCCTCGCCTCCGAGGCCGGCGTGCTGCCGGTGGCGGAAGAGCACATCGTCACCAAGTGGCGCCTCCAGCCGGGGCGCATGCTGCTGATCGACCTCGAAAAGGGCCGCATCGTCTCCGACGAGGAAATCAAGACCGAGATCGCCACCCGGCACCCCTACGGCAAGTGGCTGGCGAACACGCAGCTCATCCTCGAAGACCTCAATCCGGTCGAGCCACGCGCGCTGCGCAAGGACGTGTCGCTGCTCGATCGCCAGCAGGCCTTCGGCTACAGCCAGGAGGACCTCAAGCTCCTGATGTCGCCCATGGCGACGACTGGGCAGGAGGCCGTCGGCTCGATGGGCACCGACACGCCGATCGCGGCCATGTCGGACAAGCCGAAGCTTCTCTACACCTATTTCAAGCAGAACTTCGCGCAGGTCACCAATCCGCCGATCGACCCGATCCGCGAGGAACTGGTGATGAGCCTCGTGTCCTTCATCGGGCCGAGGCCGAACATCTTCGACCTCGTCGGCACCTCGCGCCGCAAGCGGCTGGAGGTGCGCCAGCCCATCCTCACCAATGCGGACCTCGAAAAGATCCGCTCCATCGGCCATACCGAAGAGCGCTTCGACACCAAGACCATCGACATTACCTATTCGGTGACGGAAGGGGCCGAAGGCATGCCGGCGGCCATCGAGCGGCTGTGCGAGCGGGCCGAGGCGGCGGTAGCCGGCGGCTACAACATCATAATCCTGTCCGATCGCCAGATCGGGCCGGACCGCATCGACATTCCGACCCTTTTGGCCACGGCGGCGGTGCATCATCACCTGATCCGCAAGGGGCTGCGCACCTCGGTCGGGCTGGTGGTGGAATCGGGTGAGCCGCGCGAGGTGCATCATTTCTGCTGCCTTGCCGGCTATGGCGCCGAGGCGATCAATCCCTATCTCGCCTTCGACACGCTGGTCGACATGCACGCAAAGGGGCAGTTCCCGCCGGAAGTGGACCCGCAGGAGCTTGTCACTCGCTACATCAAGTCGATCGGCAAGGGCATCCTCAAGGTGATGTCCAAGATGGGCATCTCGACCTACCAGTCCTATTGCGGCGCGCAGATCTTCGACGCGGTCGGGCTGAAGTCCGAATTCGTCGACCGCTATTTCACCGGCACGGCCACGCTCATCGAGGGCGTGGGGCTGGAGCACATCGCGGCCGAGACGGTCGCCCGCCATGCGTCCGCCTTCGGCGATGATCCGGTGCTGCGCCGGGCGCTGGAAGTGGGCGGCGAATACATGTTCCGCATGCGCGGCGAGGCGCACGCCTGGACGCCGGATGCGGTCGCGACCCTTCAGCATGCGGTGCGGCAGGGATCGGCCGAGACCTTCAGGCAATTCTCTGAACAGGTGAACGACGCCACGGCCAATGCCCACGCCATTCGCGGCCTGTTCAGGATCAGGACGGCGGAAGAGGTCGGCCGCAAGAAGGCGCGGCTGGACGACGTGATGCCGGCCGCCGAGATCGTGAAGCGCTTCTCCACCGGGGCCATGTCCTTCGGCTCGATCTCCCGGGAGGCGCACACCACGCTTGCCGTCGCCATGAACCGCATCGGCGGCAAGTCGAACACGGGCGAGGGCGGCGAGGAGCCGGACCGCTATCTGCCGCTGCCGGGCGGCGGGGCTAACCCCGAGCGCTCGGCGATCAAGCAGATCGCCTCCGGCCGGTTCGGAGTGACGACGGAATATCTCGTCAATTCCGACATGATGCAGATCAAGGTGGCGCAAGGGGCGAAGCCCGGCGAAGGCGGCCAGCTTCCGGGCCACAAGGTCGATGCCACCATCGCCAAGACGCGGCATTCGACGCCGGGCGTGGGCCTGATCTCGCCGCCGCCGCATCATGACATCTATTCGATCGAGGATCTGGCGCAGCTCATCTACGACCTGAAGAACGTCAATCCGCGCGCCGACGTGTCGGTCAAGCTGGTGTCGGAAGTGGGCGTAGGCACGGTCGCGGCCGGCGTCGCCAAGGCGCGCGCCGATCACATCACCGTTTCCGGCTATGACGGGGGCACCGGCGCATCGCCGCTCACCTCGCTCAAGCATGCCGGTAGCCCGTGGGAGATGGGCCTTGCCGAAACCCACCAGACGCTCGTGCTGAACGGCTTGCGCAGCCGCGTTGCCCTGCAGGTCGACGGCGGTCTGCGCACCGGGCGCGACGTCATCATCGGCGCGCTTTTGGGCGCCGACGAGTTCGGCTTCGCCACCGCGCCGCTGATCGCGGCCGGCTGCATCATGATGCGCAAGTGCCACCTGAACACCTGCCCAGTGGGTGTGGCGACCCAGGATCCGGTTCTGCGCAAGCGCTTCAAGGGCACGCCGGAGCACGTCATCAACTACTTCTTCTATGTCGCGGAAGAGGTGCGCGAGCTTCTGGCCGAAATGGGCTTTACCCATCTCGACCAGATCATCGGCAACACCGATCTGCTCGAAAAGCGCGCGCTCATCGACCACTGGAAGGCGCGTGGGCTCGATTTCTCGCGCCTGTTCCACAAGCCGGACGCACCGGCCGACCAGACGCACTGGACCGAGCGCCAGAACCATCCGATCGACGATGTGCTCGACCGCAGGCTGATCGAGCTTGCCGCACCGGCGCTCGACGCCCGGCAGGCGGTGACCATCGAGGTTCCGATCCGCAATGTGGACCGTTCGGCGGGCGCCATGCTCTCCGGCGAAGTCGTTCGCCGCTTCGGCCACAAGGGACTGCGCCCGGACACGATCGCGGTCACGCTCACAGGAACCGCCGGCCAGTCCTTTGCGGCGTTCCTGTCGCGCGGGGTGTCGTTCGAGCTGGTTGGCGACGGCAACGATTATGTCGGCAAAGGTCTTTCGGGCGGCCGCATCGTCATCCGCCCGCCGCATGACACGAGGATCGTGGCCGCGGACTCCATCATCGCCGGCAACACCGTGCTCTACGGGGCCATCGAGGGCGAGGCCTATTTCGCGGGCGTCGCCGGAGAGCGGTTTGCCGTGCGCAATTCGGGGGCCATCGCGGTTGTCGAGGGCGTCGGTGATCATGGCTGCGAATACATGACCGGCGGCGTGGTGGTGGTGCTTGGACGCACGGGTCGCAACTTCGCGGCCGGCATGTCCGGCGGTGTTGCCTATGTGCTCGATGAGGACGGCGATTTCGCGCAGCGCTGCAACATGGCGATGGTCGAGCTGGAACCGGTGCCGGAAGAGGACGACATCCTTGAAAAGCTGCACCATCATGGTGGTGACATCGCCCACAAGGGCAGGGTCGACGTGTCCGGCGACATGACCAGCCATGACGAGGAGCGCCTTTACCAGCTCATCCTCAACCATGTGCACTATACGGGTTCCAGGCGCGGCCGCGCCATCCTTGACGAATGGGCAAGCTACCGGCCGAAATTCCGCAAGGTCATGCCGGTCGAGTATCGCCGTGCCCTCATGGAGATGGAGCGCGCCCGCATGAACGTGGCGGCGGAATAGGAATGAGCACGCCGCTCTTCCTCTACGGTGTTCCGCCAGACCTCAAACCGGGGGCGCGTCCGCGCTAGCCTGAGGAGCCTTGCCGCGCAGGGTTCCCGTACCCGTCGGGCGCGGCGTCGCGCCCGGAACCGTCAGCACCCGTACGAACGGCCCGCGCGCCATGCGCCTGCGTGCCGCACGCAAAGGTCAAGGAAGCATAATGGGCAAGGTAACTGGTTTTCTGGAGATCGACCGGCAGGTTCACAAGTATCAGCCTGCATCCGATCGCATACGTCATTTTCGCGAGTTCACGCTGCCCCTGTCGGACAGCGAGGTGGAAAAGCAGGCGGCGCGCTGCATGGATTGCGGCATTCCGTTCTGCCATGGGCCGACCGGCTGCCCGGTGCACAACCAGATCCCCGACTGGAACGATCTCGTCTACAACGGCGAGTGGGAGACGGCGATCCGCAACCTGCACTCTACCAACAATTTTCCCGAGTTCACCGGCCGCATCTGCCCCGCGCCCTGCGAGGAAGCCTGCACGCTGAACCTCGAGGACATTCCGGTCGCCATCAAGACGGTAGAGCAGGCGCTGGCCGACAAAGCCTATGAGATCGGTTACATCCGGCCCTATCCGCCGCTGATGAAGACCGGCAGGCGGGTCGCCATCATCGGTTCCGGCCCGGCCGGAATGGCCGCCGCCCAGCAGCTTGGCCGGGCCGGCCACGAGGTGCATGTCTATGAGCGCGAGAGCCGCCCCGGCGGGCTGATGCGCTACGGCATTCCCGACTTCAAGATCGAGAAGCATTTCATCGACCGGCGCATCGAGCAGATGCAGGGCGAAGGCGTGACCTTCTTCTGCGGTGTCAATATCGGCGTCGACAGGAGCGTGGACAGCCTGCTGGCGGAGTATGACGCGGTGCTTTACTGCGGCGGCTCCGAAACGCCGCGCGCTGCCGGCATTCCCGGCGCCGATCTGGAAGGCGTGCACGACGCCATGCCCTATCTGGTGCAGCAGAACCGCCGCGTCGGCGGAGAAGACATCCAGTCGGTGGCATGGGCGGCCCCCGAAATCCTCGCCAACGGCCAGCATGTCGTGGTGGTCGGCGGCGGCGACACCGCCTCCGACTGCGTCGGCACTGCCTTCCGGCAGGGAGCCGTGCGCGTCACCCAGCTCGACATCCGGCCGCAGCCGCCCGAGAAGGAGGACAAGCTTTCGGTCTGGCCCTACTGGGCCACCAAGATGCGCACCTCCTCAAGCCAGGCGGAAGGCGCAAATCGCGAATTTCAGGTGGCGACGCTGGAATTCATCGGCGAGGACGGCAGGCTTGTCGGCGTCAAGTGCTGCGAGGTGGACGAGAAGCGCAAGCCCATCGCGGGCAAGGAATTCGTCATCCGCGCCGATCTCGCCTTCATCGCCATCGGCTTTGCCGGACCGTTCCGGAAGGGCGTGCTGACGGAGCTGGACGGCCGCATGACGACGATAACCGACAACCGGCGTTCGACCAACATCGCCGCCAGCGACCGCGACTATCGCACCAGCATGGACCGCCTGTTCGCTGCCGGCGATGCACGGCGGGGTCAGTCGCTGGTGGTGTGGGCGATCCGCGAAGGCCGGCAGGCCGCGTGCGCCATCGACGAGGCGCTGATGGGGGTGTCGCTGCTGCCGCGGTGACGGCGATCGAAGGGCAATTGCGAAAGGAAGGCCGCCGACACCTTTGCCGGAAAGGCATCAGTTCCTGCGCGTGACGGAACCGGTCGTCTCCTGCGGCGAGGTCGTCGCGGTCGTGCGCTGCGGCGGCCATGTGAAATCGTCGGCCCGGCCAGGAGAGACCTTGCCGGCCTCACGTGTATCCTGCTCTTTTTTTGCAGGGGCGTCTTTGGTCGGCAGGGATGCGCCGAGCAGTTCCGTGCCGCCGTCCAGGGCCGGGTCGCTCAGCAGCATCGGCGGCGTGCGGTCGATGTTGACCGGCATCTGCGGGCTGTCCGGCGAGCCGGGGATCGGGGCCGGAAGCACCGGATCTGCCGTCGTGGCATTCGGAGAAGCCAGCCCGAGCAGCTTCAGCAGCGGCTTTTCGGTGTAGAAGGCAACCTTGCGCTTGCCGGCCCGCGTCATGTTGATGCCGTCCTCGGCGCGCAGGGTCACGGGCTGGCCGTTGATGTCGGGGCCTCTGGTGATGAAGGCGCCGTTTTCGTCGACGAAGCCTTCCCATATGTCGACGAATTCCCCGCCGGCGCTCTCGGCCGCATCGCGGTAGATCTCGTTGAGGGCAAGCATGTCTGAAGTCATCGTGCCCGGCCGGAAGGAAGGCATGCCCACCCACAGGAAGGGCAGCTTCGCCTCAGTGATGTGCTTGCCGAAATTCACGGTCCGCTGCTTGTATTCCTGTGTCCAGCCTTCCGTGCGCGGCGCTTCGCGGCCATCGCCGACCTTCATCTGCTGGCGGTCGTTGGACCCCATCATCACCAGAACGACGGCCGGCTTCTCGGTTTCCAGTATGGGCCCGATTTCGCCCGGCCAGTTGTAATAGTCGTCACGCACGAAACCGGACGAGCCGTTGGAGCGGTCCACCACGCGCACGGCCGGGTTCTCTGCGAAGACGGTTGTCAGCCCATCGGCCAGCCCGCTGGCCAGAAAGTCGCCCACCACGAGCACGACGCGCGCGTCGGATGCCTTTTCCACCACCGGAGCGGGCGGCGGGGCGGGCTCTGCCGGCCTGGCGCGCACCACATTCTTCCTGGCGGCAGGAGCCTGGGTTCTCGGCTGCTGCTTCTGTGGCACGGCGGAGGGAGGTTCTTCGACCCGCTCGGCGCGCCGCGGCGAGAACAGGTTGCGCAGCCACGGCCGCAGCTGCAGATCCTGCCCGTAGGCGGGTGAAGACTGCAATGAGGCGCCGGCGCCCACAACCAGAACGGCAAAGCCCGCCAGCAGGGCAGGCTTTGCCATTTTTCCGATCCGCTGAGACAATGGCAAAGCCAAGGCGACCCCTCTCCGAGCCTGAAGACTTATACGGGAACCGCGCTCATGCCGCCGTTTTCGGCAGCCGCCGGTTCCCGTATGGCTGCTCGCGACCCTTACTGGTTGCGCCGCAGCCGCGACAACACTTCCATGCTCGGATGGCCATCCTGCTGCATGCCGATCTTGGCCTGATAGGTCATGATCGCGGACCGCGAGCCGGATCCGATCTTACCATCGAACTTGCCCGTATAGTAGCCATACTGCGACAGGCGCTGCTGCAGTTCCTGCCGCTCGACGAAGCTCAGCTTCGTGAAAGGCCGGTTCCAGTCCTGCACCATCCCGCCATAGCCAGCGATCTCGTCGGCGAGCAGGCCGACCGCCAGCGCGTATTTGTCGGCATTGTTGTAGCGCTTGATCACCGAGAAGTTCTTGATGACGAGGAAGGCCGGTCCCTGACGGCCGTCGAGAACCTTCAGTTCCGCCTGATCCGAACCGCTGACGAAAGGTTTGCCGTTGGCGCGCTTCACGCCGATCGAGGCCCATTTGTCGAGCGACATCGAACCGCTGGGGAACTTGCGGCCCGGCGGCAGCACCACCTCGTACCCCCATGTGCGGCCGCTCTGCCAGCCGTTCTTGGCGAGCAGGTTGGCGGCGGTGCCGAGCGCGTCGGGAACGGAGCTCCAGATGTCGCGCTTGCCGTTGCCGTCCATGTCGACCGCATAGGCCTGATAGCTGGTGGGGATGAACTGGGTGTGGCCCATGGCGCCGGCCCACGAACCGGTGAGGTGGCTCTCGTCGATGTCGCCGCTTTGCAGGATCTTCAGCGCGGCGATCAGCTGGGTGCGCGCGAACTTCGCCCGCCGCTTGTCGGCATAGCCGAGCGTGGCCAGCGAACGCACGACGGAGCGCATCACGTCGTCGCGCTTGAGGATTTCGCCATAGTTCGATTCCATCGACCAGATGGCGAGCAGAATGTGGCGGTCGACGCCGAAGCGCTTTTCGATGCGGTCGAGCCATGGCTTCCACTGGCGTGCCATCTGGCGGCCGGTGGCGACGGATTCGTCGTGAACGCGATTGTCGAAATAGTCCCAGGTGGGTGCCACGAATTCCGGCTGGAAGCGGGCTTTCTCCAGAACCACGGGATCTATCTCGGTAATGCCCCGGAAGGCGCGGTCGAAGGTGGCGCCGGAGACGCCGTTCTGCGTCGCCGTGGTGCGGAAGCTTGCCACCCACTGGCGGAAGCCGGCATCGGCAAAGGCTGAGCCTGCCGGAAGCATGAGGGCGAGCGACAGACCTGCCACGGTCAGGGCGCGCAGGAAGGGGCGTGCTTTTCGATCGGACATCTGGTTCTCCTGAGATATGCCGGAAAGCCAATCCATTGCAGGAATTGGGTTAGGATTTAGTTTACCATAGGCCTGACAGAGGAACGAAAATGAGGGCAGGCTGTTTACTCCACGTAACCGCCGGAAGCTGTCAGATTCCGGCTGTTCAGTATTCCTCAATTTCGCCATGCGAATGTTCCGTACGGTGGCGGCAAAAAAGAGAGTGAGACGCTGAGATTATGAAGAAAGTAAGAAAGGCAGTCTTCCCGGTCGCGGGACTGGGCACGCGCTTCCTTCCGGCCACGAAGGCCATTCCGAAGGAAATGCTGACGGTGGTGGACCGGCCTGTCATTCAATATGTTGTCGATGAAGCGCGCGAAGCGGGCATCGAGCATTTTATCTTTGTCACCGGACGCAACAAGGCGGTGATCGAGGACCATTTCGATATTCAGTTCGAGCTCTACGACACGCTGGAACAGCGCGGAAAAACCGAGGTGCTGGAGCGCCTGCAGCAGTTGCAGCCAGCACCGGGCCAGACCAGCTTCACCCGCCAGCAGGTGCCGCTCGGGCTTGGCCATGCGGTATGGTGCGCGCGCGAACTGGTCGGAAACGAGCCGTTTGCCCTGCTTTTGCCGGACATGATCATGCAGTCGCGCAAGAGCTGCCTCGCCTCCATGGTCGAGCTTTACGAAAACACCGGCTCCAACATCGTGGCCGTGCAGGAATGCGATCCGGCCGAGGCCCATAAATATGGCATCGTCGGGCGGGGAGAAGCGGCCCATTCGGGGTTCCGCATCACCGAGATGGTGGAAAAGCCGGCTCCGGGCACCGCACCTTCCAACCTCTACATCAATGGTCGCTATATTCTGCAGCCGGAAATCTTCAGCATTCTGGAAGGGCAGGAGAAGGGCGCGGGCAACGAAATCCAGCTCACTGACGCCATGCTGCGTCTGGGCAAGGAACAGCCCTTCTATGGCTATCGCTACGAAGGGCGCACCTATGATTGCGGCTCGCCTGAAGGATTTGTCGAGGCCAATGTGGCTTTCGCCCTGTGGCGCAGTGACCTGAGCGCTTCGATGGCCGGCTCGATCCGCTCGCTGCTCGACGAGATCAAACCTGCGTGATCGGCAACCGCATGTGACTTAACGGCGGGCGGCAGTGAACCGCCCGTTTCGTTTTTTGAGGCTTCGGTTCAGATGCGGTTTCGGTCTGACGACCGGTCTCAGCGTCTTGCGGTGATGCCCAGATAGACACTGTTGGTTTTGGAATCCCGGCCCATGATATTGCTGTCCAGCGTCTCGTGACGGGCGCGCACGGTCAGGCCCATATAGCGGTTCATCCACCATGTCAGGCCGGCTTGGGCGCTGTAGATGAGATCGCGCTGATCCGATCCGCTGTAGTCGCGCCAGTCGATGCCAAGTGCGGCATTGGCTGTCAGGTTGGCGCGGATCTGGCGATCGCCGGTCAGACGGAGCGCGTAGAGCACCGACCCGCTTTCGCCCGGCGTCGTGCTGCCCTCAAGTGTTGTCGTGCCGCGCAGTCCGATATTGGTGCCGCGCTGCGGCGACCATCTGAGCGTCGCATCAAGCGCGGCTGCCGAAAGGGCACGGAGGCGATCGTCGTCGAAGCTTTCGCGCAGCCAGCCGGCGGCTATTTCGCCGCCCAGCTTCTCGCCGAGGTCGAATTCCGTGCCGATGCTGGCGCCGATACGGTCGGCGGAGCGGCGATAGGTGCCCGGATCGACACGCTCGTCATAAATGCGCCGCCCGCCTTCGATCTGCACGAACGGGGTAAGTGCGGGCGAAATCTCGTAACCCGTGCGCAGCCTTGCCGTGTAAAGCGTCGAATCGCGATGTTTCTGCGAAAGCGTTCCAACCGATGAGAGCTTCGCGTCCTCGTAGAGGTCGCGCTGAACTTCGCCGGTAAGGCCGAGGCGCAATTTGCCGAGAGACTTCTCCACACCGACGCTGCCGTCGATCCTGTGGCGCGTCGGCTGCGAGGCCGTGCCGGTGATGGCGACCGGCGACGAGGCGGATTCTGGCGAGCTTTCATAGCCGAGCCGTGCAATGGCGCGCCAATCCCGGTCGAGATCAAGATTGAGCGTGGCATCGATCCGGCCCCGTACCTCGTCCAGATGCTCGCCGGAAACGGATTTGCGCCAGGTCGTGTAGCCTGTGATGTCGGCTGAATGCCTGTTCCAGTCGGATACGGCGCCGATGCGCAGCGTCGTGTCGGAAAGCACGGCAGAGCCGCCGCCCGCACTGCCGCTGGCGTTCGATGTCGCAGTCAGGCCTTGTTCGAATGAGGGGCGCAGCATAAAGCTGCCCATTCTGATGCCGGGTGCCGCAAACGGATCGTCATCGAAGCTGCCGGTTCCGCGTTCTATGGCTCCGGTGCGTTCCTCACGCATGTTGGTTCGCGAAATCTCTTCCGGATTGACGGCACCTGTGCGCGGGTTTGGAGCCTGTCCTTCCTCGCGCTCTTCTGTCACCGCTGCCGCGCGGCGACGGGTGGGCGCGGGTTCGGGAGGCGCATCGAGTGCCGCATCGACCAGCGGGTCGACGCCCGGCGCGATGTTCGCGTCTGGTGGGGATTCGGAGCCTGCGCCGGAGGTGGCAGGCCGGTAGGCGGGTGCCGGAATGCCCCGCTGACGCTCCTGCTGCCTGGGTGAAGCGGAGGTTCCGCGCAACTCCATATCCTGAGCCGACGATGGCGCGACAGGTATCAGAAAACTCGTCATCAGAAACAGCGCGCCGAGTTTCCCGGCACGCTGAACGGTTCCGAATCTGGAGTTCAAACGCGGCATCACCACCTCAAAGGCGCGGGCGCGCCATGCTTACCGAACCGTAAACGGTGATGGTTAACGGAGGGTTGAATGGAGGTTCGCATGAGGTCGTCAGGAGCAAATTATTGGACATGAAGCGTATGAAGCGCTAAGCGCACGCCCATGACCGATACCAGCGCTTCCGATCTGCGGCACCCGACCGTGGAATCCGCACTCCGCACCGTCGCGACCGGGCAGGCGGGATTGCTTGCTCTGACCGATGCCCTGCAGAACGGACTGGCCGGGCCTTTCCGGCAGGCCGTCGACACGATTTCGGCCATAAAGGGCCGGGTCATCGTCACCGGCGTGGGCAAGAGCGGGCATATCGGTTCCAAGATCGCGGCCACGCTTGCCTCGACGGGCACGCCGGCTTTCTTCGTGCATCCTTCCGAGGCCAATCATGGCGACCTTGGTATGATCGCCCCCAACGACGCGATCATTGCGCTGTCATGGTCGGGCGAGACGGCGGAATTGAAGGGCATCATCGCCTATTCGCGCCGTTTCTCCATTCCTATGATCGCCATTACTTCCGGTGCGGAATCGGCTTTGGCGCGGGCGTCGGACGTGGTTCTGCTTTTGCCGCGTGTTGCGGAAGCCTGCCCGCATGGGCTGGCGCCGACCACCTCTACCCTGCTGCAACTCGTGCTTGGCGATGCGCTGGCTATCGCGCTTCTGGAGGCGCGGGGCTTCACGCCGGAACACTTCCGCACCTTTCATCCGGGCGGGCAGCTTGGCGCGAATCTGACGCGGGTTTCGGAAATCATGCGCGTCGGGGATCAGATTCCCGTGGTCAGGCCGGGCACGGGAATGCCTGAAGCCATCGCGATGCTCGCGCAGAAACGCGTGGGTTGCGTGTGCGTGGTGGATGATGCCGGCAAGCTGGTGGGCATCATCACCGACGGTGACCTCGCCCGCAATCTGCATCGTGATCTGACCCGCACGACCGTCGACGATGTGATGACGCGTTCGCCGAAGACCATTGAGCCGGATATGTTCGCCGGCTCGGCGGTGGCTCTGCTCAACCAGCATTCGATCAGCGCGCTGGTGGTGGCCGAGGAAGGCCGGCCTGTCGGCATCCTGCATTTCCACGATCTGCTGCGCGTTGGCGCTGCCTGATCCGTCAGGCTGCCGGACATTCCTTTTAAAACGGGCCTTTTAAAAAGGGTCTTGACCTTCCAGCGCTGGAAGGTGGCAGGAAGGTCTGCGCCAATGATTGCGGCGGGGGTCAGAACCTGCTGAGAAGGGATGCCTGCATGAAGGGATTAAGCCGTCGCACTGTTCTGGCTCTGGCCGGATTCGGGATCGGGCTGGCGCTCGGCGGCGGGCGCGTATTTGCCGCGCAACAGGTGGTTGAAGTGGCGCGCTCGCCTTCCTGCAATTGCTGCGGAGCATGGATCGACCATATGAGGGCCGAGGGCTTTACCGTGCGCGACCGGCTGGTCGAGGACCTCGATCCTCTCAAGACCGCGCTCGGTGTTCCCGCCTCTGTGCAATCCTGCCACACGGCGGTCATCGACGGCTACGTCATCGAGGGTCATGTGCCGGCGCGCGAAATTCGCCGCCTGCTTGCCGAGCGGCCGTCCGCCATCGGTCTCGCGGTGCCGGGGATGCCGGTCGGTTCGCCCGGCATGGAAACCGGCGGAACGCCGGACGCCTATGACGTGCTCATCTTCGGTGCCGAGGGTGCGCGCAGCTTCGCCCGTTACTGACGGGCGAGGAGCTTCTATTCGGCCTTTTCCACCGTCAGTTCGAGATCGGTATCAGCCGCGGCAATGACGCGCACGCGCGTGCCGGCCGGCAGGTCGGGTCCGCAGACACGCCACAGGGTGTCGCCGAGCTGGATGCGGCCGCGCCCGTCGCGGATCGGCTCGGCCAGCGTGGCGGTGCGTCCGATCATCTGCTCGCTGCGACGGTTCAGCAGAGGCTGGTCGGTGTCGCCCTGACGTGACACGACGAATTTCTTGCCGAAATAGGCCGATGCCAGCGACAGGATGAGGAAAAGCAGAACCTGCACCTGCCAGCCCCAGAAGCCTGCTTCCCACAAGGCAAGCGACGCGGCACCGACGATGAGCGCGGCAATGCCGATCCACAGCAGGTAGACGCCCGGCGCGAAGATTTCGAGGCCGAGCAGAACGAGGCCGAGAACGACCCAGTTCCACGGGCCGAGTTCTGAGATGATGGGCGCGATCATGGCTTCCGCCTGTTGCTGGATCTCACGAGTCGGTGGACCGAACCACCGGCGGGCGTGCACCGGACTGGCGTGCGCCGGCCGAGCTGCCGCCATTGCCGAACACTTCTTTGGTGATCTCGCCGATGCCGCCCAGCGTGCCGATCAGGGCCGAGGCTTCCATCGGCATCAGCACCACCTTGGAGTTGGTGGCCGAACCGATTTTCGCCAGCGCTTCAGTGTATTTCTGGGCGACGAAATAGTTCAACGCCTGCAGGTCGCCCTTGGAAATGGCTTCGGAAACCACCTGCGTGGCGCGGGCTTCCGCCTCTGCCGCGCGCTCACGCGCTTCGGCGTCACGGAAGGCGGCTTCGCGCCGGCCCTCTGCTTCGAGAATCTGCGATTGCTTGAGACCTTCGGCGGTCAGGATCTGGGCGCGCTTGTCGCGTTCGGCCATCATCTGGCGGGCCATGGAGTCCACCAGATTGGCGGGCGGGTTGATGTCCTTGATCTCGACGCGCGTGACCTTGATGCCCCATGGATGGGCTGCCTCGTCCACCACGCGCAGAAGGCGCTCGTTGATGGTGTCGCGGTTGGAGAGCAGTTCGTCGAGGTCCATCGAGCCCATGACGGTACGAATGTTGGTCATGGTCAGGTTGAGGATGGCGTTTTGCAGGCCCGCCACCTGATAGGCGGCCTGCGGGGCGTTCAGCACCTGGTAGAAGGCGACGCCGTCCACGGCGACGATGGCGTTGTCGCGGGTGATGATCTCCTGCGTCGGAACATCGAGCACCTGCTCCATCATGTTCATCTTCGCGCCGACGCGGTCTACGAAGGGAACGATCAGGTTGAGGCCCGGGGAGAGGGTGCGCGTATAGCGCCCGAAGCGCTCGACGGTGAAGTTGAAGCCCTGCGGCACCGTCTTGATGCCCGCGAACAGCACCAGCAGCACAACCACCGCCAGCACCACTATGACAATATCGAACCCTGCGAGCATCGCCCGTTACCTCTCGAAAGCATTTGCTGTCGAAAGACATTTAGAGCATTGCCGGCCGAAGTGGAAACCGCCTGCTGCAAAAACAGCGGCTTCACACAGGTTCGGTGTCCGGAAAGCAGGATAAGGCTGGGATCAGGCCCAGCCGGCCAGTTCGCGGCGCACCAGAGTCTCGATGACGGCCATGCCTTCGGGGCTGTCGTTCAGGCACGGAATATGGCTGAACTTCTCGCCGCCGGCATGAATGAATTCCTCGCAAACCTCGCGGCCGATCTCATCGAGGGTCTCGATGCAGTCCGATACGAAGCCGGGATTGAGGACGGCGATGCGCTTTATCCCATCCTTTGCCAGTTTCTCGACCGTGGCGTCTGTGTAGGGTTGCAGCCATTCCTGCGCGCCGAAGCGCGACTGGAAGGTGGTCATGAGCTTGTCTTCGCCCCAGCCCAGCTTCTCGCGCAGCAGGCGTGTGGTTTCCAGGCAATGGCGCCGGTAGGGGTCGCCCTTGTCGGAAAAGGCTTTCGGAATGCCGTGGTAGGAGGCGAGGATCACCTCCGGCTCGAAATCGAGTGTGGCCAGATGTTTCCGGATCGAGGTGGCGAGGGCTTCGATGTAAACCGGCTCGTCGTAATAAGGCGGTATGCTGCGAACGGCGGGTGCGCGGCGCATCTTCATGAATGCGCGGAAGAGCTGGTCGTTGGCGGTGGCGGTGGTGGTGGCCGAATATTGCGGATAAAGCGGGAAGGAGACAATGCGGTCGCAGCCGCGCTCCACCAGCTTCTTCGCCACGCTGCCGGTCGACGGGTTGCCGTATCGCATGGCCCAGTCGACGGTGACGTTGGCCAGATCGCGCAGGGAAACCGACAGTTTCTCGCTCTGCGAGCGGGTGAAGGTGTGCAGGGGCGATTCGTTGCGCTCGCGGTTCCAGATGCGCGCGTAGTTCTCGCCGGATTTCTTCGGACGCACCGTCAGCACGATGCCATACAGGATCGGATACCAGATCAGCTTGTTCAGCTCGACGATGCGCGGATCGGACAGGAATTCCCGCAGATAGCGCCACATCGGCTTGAATTCGGTGCCGTCGGGCGTGCCGAGATTGAGCAGCATCACGCCGACCTTGGCGGTGCGGACCGGAACCTGCCGGGAAACAGGCTGGCCGGGCTGGGCCGCCGGCGATTTGACGGCAGCGGCTTCTGTCTGATCGATCTGTGTCATGCGCTCGCTTTCTCCACGAGCCGCAGAACCTAGCGCTGTCTTGCGAGGATGCAATGCAGCGTCTGGCCGCACCCGCATGCGGCGGACGATACGCCGCATGTCTGCTCGGGATCAGGAGGCTCAGGCGCGGCGCGTCAGGACGAAATTCTGGCCTGTGGCGCTGGTGCAGTTGAGCTGGCTGGTCGATACCATCAGGCAGTTGAAGCTGATGGGCGACTGGCGGATCAGCGAGGTGCCGCTGATCTCGACCGAATTCGGGCCGGTCATGCGGTAGCTGCCGTCGGACAGCTTCTGGCCCGTGTCGGTGGCGACCGTCTGGAACGCGCCTCTCGAGAAGGTGGAAAGACCGGTGCCCTGCGCATCGATCCACGAGCCGTCGACACCGTTGCGCGCCGCGACCGGTCCGCCAGGAGGCGGTGGGGTCGTCGTACACGAGGCCAGCGCACCGGCCGTCAACATGATCAGGCCTGCGTTTGCAACTTTACGGGCAATGTTCATCCTGGGCATCTCCTCGATCCGCTTCTGTTCAATCGCGCGATTTAGGCTCGATTGCAAGCAGGGCAACCGGGAAGGGCACAAGCCTATCTCACCAATATGTTGCGGAACTGCCACGGATCTTTGGCGTCGATGCTTTCGGGGAACATGCCGGGGCGGTTCTCGAGCGGCGTCCAGTCGGTATAGTAACCGTTCACAGGCCCGAGATAGGGCGACTGGATCTCAAGGCAGCGTCTGAAATCCATCTCGTCGGCCTCGACGATGCCGGCTTGCGGGTTTTCCAGTGCCCAGACCATGCCGGCAAGGACGGCGGAGCTGACCTGAAGGCCGGTGGCATTCTGATAGGGCGCCAGCTTGCGCGCTTCGGCGAGCGAAAGCTGCGAACCATACCAGTATGCGTTCCTGTCGTGACCGTAGAGCAGCACGCCCAGTTCGTCGACGCCGTCGAGCAGCTCCTTTTCTTCCAGCACATGCTGGGTGGCCTGCGGCTTTCCGGCGGCGCCGAACATTTCGTGCAGCGACAGCACCGCATCGTTGCACGGGTGATAGGCGTAGTTGCAGGTCGGCCGGTAGTGGACCTTGCCCTTCTTGCCGTGGAGCGTGAAGAAATCCGCGATCGAGATGGCTTCGTTATGGGTGACGAGGAAGCCATATTGCGGCCCGGGGGTAGGGCACCAGCTCCGCACCCGGGTGGTGGCGCCGGGCTGATCCAGATAGATACCCGCCCCACAGCCTTTCTTGTGGCCGCGGGCATTCTTCGGCATCCATTTTTCGTGCGTGCCCCAGCCGAGTTCGGCCGGCTGCAACCCCTCGGCGATGAAACCCTCGACCGACCACGTGTTCCAGAACGTATCCAGCGGTTTCGGCTTCTTCGCGCGCTGCGTGTCGCGCTCGGCGATGTGGATGCCCTTCACGCCGGCATCGCACATGAGCTTCGCCCAGCCTTCGCGGTCGCCCGGTGCGGGTGGCTCGTTGGCATCGAGGCCGAGATCCCCGGCAAGATTGACCAGCGCCTGCTTGACCAGCCACGAAACCATGCCGGGATTGGCGCCGCAGGTGGAAACCGCGGTGGTGCCGCCCGGCCGCTTGCGCTTTTCCTTCAGCAAGGTTTCGCGCAGCGCATAGTTGGTGCGCGAGGCGTTGTCCGCCTTCTCGTCGAAATAGAAGCCGAGCCATGGCTCGATGACCGTGTCGACATAGAGAACGCCCAGTTCGCGGCAAAGGCGCATGAGATCGACGGAACCGGTATCGACGGACAGGTTCACGCAAAAGCCCTGACCTTCGCCGGCCGTGAGCAGCGGGGTGAGCAGTTCTTTGAAATTGTCCTGTGTCACGGCCTCCTGAACGAAGGCGATACCGCGATCGTCAAGAAGCTTGCGGTTGGTGTCGCGCGGATCGATCACCGTCAGGCGCGATTTGTCGAAGCTGAAATGGCGCTCGATCAGCGGCAGCGTGCCGCGACCGATGGAGCCGAAGCCGATCATGACGAGCGGGCCGGTAATCTCGCCGTAAACCGGCCATTTCGAGTTTGCCATTCTTCGCATGCTCCCTGTTGGATCGCGTTCGGCAGGCTTGCCGCAGGACGGCGCAACAATCACAGATCTTTGTCACATACCAGTGAAAGGCGGCGCGTTCGACAGTTGCGGCCCGATCAGGCCGCTAAATCTCGATATATGGTGAAGCGATAGCCGTCTTTCTTCAGGGAAGAAACGTCGCGGGGATCAGGCCACGCAGCGCATTGCCCACATAGACCGCACTTGCCGATCGAAGCGATGAGGCCGGGATCACGCCTTCCACGGCGCGCCCCTGATCGATGAGTTCACCGCGCAACACGCCGGCAAGCAGGCCGCAACGCAAGCGGGGCGTGACGAGAACTCCATCGCCGAAATCGACGAACAGGCTGGTGATGGTGCCTTCGCAGACCTCATCGTGTTCGTTCATCAAAAGCACTTCGTCCACTTCAGATAAGGGATATTCCGCACGGGCGCTTTCATAGAGCGTGCGCCGCGTCGTCTTGTGGCACAGCAGCGGGTCGTTCGAGGACAGGCGCGTCCGCGCCAGCCGCAGGCGCCAGGCCGTGCCTTCCGGCAAAGGCTGAAAAGGCTGGGCGGTGGCCGTGACCGTGCCGTCATGGCTGAGCAGCAATCGCATGCGCAGCGCCGTTGTTGCCCCGGCAGAGGCGTTCTCCAGTGCCTGAACGGCCTTGTCCGCGTCGCAGGAAAAACCGAGTTCGAGGGCCGAGGCGGCAAGCCGCGCCAGATGCCGGTCGAGCCGCAGGAAGCCTGCTTCGGGCTCCCGGCGCAGCGTCTCGATCAGCTCGAAGCCGGGACCGTTCCGGTCGCGAAGCGGGCCTTCAGCAGGCATTCGCGGTACTCCTCCTCAGCCGTGGAATCATACACCACGCCGCCGCCGACATTGTAGACGGCCTCGCCCTGGGGGTAGAGCGAGATGGTGCGGATGGCGACCGAAAAGCGCATGGCGCCGCCGGGCGCGATCCAGCCGATGGCGCCACAATAGACGCCGCGCGGACTGGTTTCGAGGTCCCGCAGCACTTCCATCGCCCTGATCTTCGGCGCGCCGGTGATAGAGCCGCAGGGAAAAAGGGCCGCAAAAATGCTGCGCAGCGAAAGGTCCGGCAAAAGTCTGGCCCGTACCCGGCTCACCATCTGGTGGACCGTGGGATAGCTTTCGATGCGGAACAGTTCCGGCACATCGAGCGAGCCTACTTCGCTGATGAGGGAAATGTCGTTGCGCAAAAGGTCGACGATCATCCGGTTTTCGGCCTGGTTCTTCTCGTCGTTGCGCAGGAATTCCTTCAGCCGCTCGTCTTCTTCCGGCGTGGCTCCGCGTGGCGCGGTGCCTTTCATCGGATGGGTCTCGATCCAGCTTTCCCCGTCGATCTCGAAGAACAGCTCGGGCGAGCGCGACAGCACGATGGGACCCGCGCCGAGATTTGACAAGGCGCCGTAGCGCACGGGCTGGCGCTCGGTCAGCGCATCGAACGCGGCCAGCGGATCGCCGGTCCATTGCGCGTCGACCGGGAAGGTCAGATTGCCCTGATAGCAGTCACCCTCGCGAAGATGCCGGTGCAGGCGCGAAAACCGTTTCTCGTAATCGGCGAAGGACCAGCGTGCCTGCGCATCATGAATGGGGCCGTTGGTGGCCGGCCGTGCCGGCTCAGGTGCCTGCCGCTCCAGCGGCCCATCGAAAACACCGATGCACAGCAGGGGCGCACGCCTGCCATCGGGCAGGCGCGGCACAAGCTTGGGCTCCAGCAGGTATCCGGCCTCGTAGGAAAAATAGCCGGCCAGCCATTTCCCGGCCTCGTGAGCTGCCTGCAGCCGCTCCCATGCGGGCTCGAATTCATCGGCGGCAAAGGGAGCTACGATCTCGGAAGGCCGCGAAAACAGCTTTTCGCTGCGCGCGGGATCGTCGCGGAACAGAATGAAGGACGTGTCCGGCACCTTGCACCCGTTCTCAGGCAGCGCTGTCCAGAGCTTCAAGCTCGTCGATCAGCGCGGAAATAACACCGAGCCCGCCCTGCCAGAAGCCGGGATCGGTGGCGTCGAGCCCGAATGGCTTCAGGAGTTCGGAATGGTGCTTCGTGCCGCCGGCGCGCAGCATGTCGAAATACTTCTCCTGAAAGCCGCTTTCGGCGTTCTGGTAGACGGCGTAGAGCGAGTTCACCAGGCAGTCGCCGAACGCATAGGCGTAGACATAGAAGGGCGAGTGGATGAAGTGCGGGATATAGGCCCAGAAGGTCTCATAGCCTTCGCCGAGCCTGATCGCCGGGCCGAGGCTTTCGGCCTGCACCTCCATCCAGAACTGTCCAAGCTGTTCAGACGTCAGTTCGCCGTTGCGGCGCTCTGTGTGCACCTTGCGCTCGAACTCGTAGAAGGCGATCTGACGCACGACGGTGTTGATCATGTCCTCCACCTTCTGGGCCAGCATCGCCTTGCGCTCGCGCTTGTCGGTCGTGCGCTCAAGCAGCGAACGGAAGGTCAGCATCTCGCCGAAGACAGAGGCGGTTTCGGCTAGTGTCAGCGGGGTGGAGGCCATGAGCGCGCCCTGCGCGCCGGCCAGCACCTGATGTACGCCGTGACCCAGTTCGTGGGCCAGCGTCATCACGTCGCGCGGCTTACCCATGTAGTTGAGCAGCACATAGGGGTGGACGGATGGCACCGTCGGATGCGCGAAGGCGCCCGGCGACTTGCCGGGGCGGGTCGGCGCGTCGATCCAGTTCAGATCGAAGAACTGGCGGGCAATGTCGGCCATCTTCGGCGAAAAGCCGTTATAGGCGTCGAGAACGGTGCTCCTGGCGTCGTTCCAGCCGATTGTCGCCTGCGGTGTTTCGGGCAGGGGCGCGTTGCGGTCCCAGTGGTTCATCGTTTCCATGCCAAGCCAGCGGGCCTTCATGGCATAATAGCGGTGAGACAGGCGCGGATAAGCCTCGCGCACCGATGACGCCAGCGCGTCCACCACCTCGCGCTCGACGCGATTGGCGAGGTGGCGGGAATCGGCGATGTCCTCGAAACCGCGCCAGCGGTCGGAGATTTCCTTGTCCTTGGCCAGCGTGTTGGTGATCAGGCTGAAGGTGCGGATGTTCTTCGAGAAAGTGGCGGCAAGCGCTTCGGAAGCCTTGCGGCGCACTTCCCCATCCGCATCCTGCAGGCGGTTCAGCGTGGGCTCCAGTGTCAGTTCCTCACCGTCGATCTGGAAGCGCAGGCCGGTCATGGTCTCGTCGAACAGGCGGTTCCACGCGCCGCGCCCGGTGACGGATTTTTCATGGAAAAGCTGCTCGACGCGATCTTCGAGCTGATAGGGCTTTTCCTTGCGCAGATCCTCAATCCATGGCCGGTAGTGGCCGAAGCCTGCATCTTCCGACAGCGCTTTTTCAATCAGCGCATCGTCGATCTTGTTCAGTTCCAGACCGAAGAACAGAAGATGGGAGCCGGCATCGGTCAGCTTCTGCTGCACGTCGCCGTAGAACTTGGCGCGAACCGGATCGGCCGTGTCGCCGGTGTAGAGCAGACCTGCATAGGAGCCGATGCGGCCGGCCAGCTCGTCCAGCGCTTCATATTCGCGCATGGCTGCGCCCAGCCCGCCCTCGCTGCCGCGTTCGGCTTCTGCCGCGAGACTGCCTTTCCAGCGGGTTTCGAAGGCGATGGCATCGGACGCCGCCTTTTCCAGATCGCGCTTCAGTTCCGGTGCGTCGTGGCTGACATAGAGATCGGAAAGGTTCCACACCGGCAGGTCGCCGAGATCCGCCTTCGCCTGCGTGGCGGAGGACGCGGCAAACTGTCTTTCCGGGAAACTTGGCATGGGAAACCTTTCGATCTGAAGTTCTATAGTACAGCGGCCGTTTGGCCGGCGGCGAAACAATTCATTCACCGGCTTTCTTGAAACCTTATTTAGAACCCTGTGCCACGTTGATCCATAGGGGAAAATCAAAGGCGGGCTGTTCGGGCGTTCATGTCAGGTTCCGTGCTCATAGTCGACGACGATCCGGTCCAGCGCAGGCTGCTGGAGGCGGCGGTCTCGAAATTCGGCCATAAGGCCGTGGTTGCCGATGGCGGAGAGGCCGGCCTTCGGGCTCTCGACGGGGGAGGCGACATTTCGGTCGCGATCCTCGACCTGTCGATGCCGGGGCTGGATGGGATCGGCGTGCTCAGGGCCATGCGCGAGCGCGATATCCGCGTGCCGGTCATCGTCCAGACGGCGCAGGGTGGCATTGAAACGGTCGTGCAGGCCATGCGCCATGGCGCTTTCGACTTTGTCGTCAAGCCGGCATCGCCGGAGAGAATCCAGTCGGCCATCACCGGTGCGCTGAAGGTCGGTGCGGCCGAAGGAGAGACGCGACGGGTGGCGCGCTGTGCCGCCGGCATACTCACCTTCACGGATTTGCTGACCCGCAGCCCGGCAATGGAACGCGTGCTGCGGCTCGGCCAGAAGGCCGCAGCCTCGCGCATTCCGATCATGATCGAGGGCGAATCCGGCGTCGGCAAGGAGATGGTGGCACGCGCCATACAGGGCAGCAGCGACCGCCGCACGAAACCTTTCGTCACCGTCAATTGCGGCGCCATCCCCGAAAATCTCGTCGAAAGCATCCTGTTCGGCCATGAGAAGGGCGCTTTCACCGGCGCCGCGGATCGCCATACCGGCAAATTCGTCGAGGCGCATGAGGGCACGCTGTTCCTGGACGAGGTGGGCGACCTGCCTCTCGATGCGCAGGTGAAGCTGTTGCGAGCGGTGCAGGAGGGCGAGGTCGATCCGGTCGGCGGTCGCCAGACGGTGAAGGTCGACATCAGGCTGATCTCGGCCACGCACCGCGACCTGATCCAGCAGGTGCGGGACGGCAAATTCCGCGAAGACCTGTTCTACAGGCTGAACGTTTTTCCAATTCTGGTGCCGCCGCTGCGCGAGCGCCGGGAAGACATTCCGCTGCTGGTGAAGCATTTCATTAAGCAGGTGGTCGTCGACCATCCCCCGCGCAGCATATCCGATCGTGCTCTCTCGCTGCTTGAGGCCTATGACTGGCCGGGAAATATCAGGCAGCTTGAAAACGCTGTTTTCCGCGCCTCTGTGCTCTGCGAAGGGGATGTGCTGACGGAAGAGGAATTCCCGCAGATCCGCGCACAGGTGGAAGGGACGATCGACCTTGACCGGGAGCGCGGAACTGGCGGGGAACCGCCCGGTCCAAGCCCGGATGAAGCACCGGCTGAGGCCCCTGCGCAGCCTTCGGAAGCGGAATTGCGGCCGGGCCTTCTTCCCATGCTGGACGCGCGCGGCCATGTGCGCGCGCTCTCGGTGGTCGAGCTTGAAATGATTCGTTTTGCGATCGAACACTACAACGGCCGCATGAGCGAGGTGGCACGCAGGCTGGGTATCGGCCGCTCGACCCTTTATCGCAAGCTCAGGGAATATGGCATCGACCCGGAAACCGGGCGTGCCGTGCGGGTCGAGACGGCGTAAGCCTGTCACGTTAGCTCTTTGTTAACGCATTATAAATGGCTTGTTTACCATGCGCGGCCATGTGCGTTTTTGGCCGTGCGGTTGCCACGCTGTCACCGCATTTGGTCTTCAATAAGGGACCATTAACCATTAGGATTGATATTCGGATTTGGTTAATCCATATCCGTTTGCTCAAATCCGGGGACAAACGGCAGCCTGCAAGGCCTTTTGATTTGAACAGAAGCGAGCGACACATCAACGGTCGGCATTCCTGCGGAACCCTCACCAGATGGGTGGTTGCGGCGGTATGCGCTTTCGGTCTCTATTCAGTTTCTTCTACAGCCGCGCATGCGGAGGTGAGGACGCTGAAGCTCCACAATCTCCACACCAAGGAGAAGGCGGAGATCGTGTTCAAGCGCAATGGACGCTACGATCAGGATGGCCTGAAGAAACTCAACGTTTTTCTGCGTGACTGGCGCCGCAACGAGCCCACAAAGATGGATCCTCGCCTGATGGATCTTGTCTGGGAGGCTTACAGGGCCACCGGATCGCGCGAATATATCCATGTCGTCAGCGCCTACCGCTCGCCCGCGACCAACAACATGCTGCGTGGCCGCTCGAAGGGCGTTGCCCAGAAAAGCCAGCACATGCTTGGCAAGGCGATGGACTTCTTCATTCCCGGCGTGCCGTTGAAGAAGCTGCGCGACATCGGCCTCAAGATGCAGGGCGGCGGCGTCGGCTATTATCCGACATCGGGATCACCCTTCGTTCACATGGACGTCGGTAATGTCCGTCACTGGCCGGGCATCAGCCGCAAGGAGCTGGCGAGCGTGTTCCCCGACGGCAAGACGCTGCATGTCCCGAGCGACGGCAAGCCGCTGCCGGGCTATGAGCAGGCTCTGGCTGCCTACAAGTCGCGAAATGCGGCCGGTGCGCCGGCAATCGCTCTGGCCGGCCCCACCACATCGGGCAAGTCGGGCAAGTCCGGAGGCCTGCTGGCAGCCCTGTTCCGCGGTGGCGGAGCTGATGAGGACGAGGATAACAGCGTGGCCGTTGCGGCAGCGCCTGCGCCGAAGAAGCCGGTTGCCTCGGCGCCCGCTTCCGCGCAGGCAAAGCAGCCGGCAGAGCCATTGCCCGGCATTGCCGTGATCTCGCCTGATCGGGCCAATCGTGCCGAAATTCCACAGCTCGCGGACGAACCGGTGCAGGAAACGCCTGAGACGATCATCGCCGCACTGCCTGTCAGGAGCATTCCTGTTCCGGGCGCCGCGCCGCGACCCAGGGCAGAGGTTGGCGTTCAGACGCCGGATCAGGTTCCGTTCGGCGTTGCCGACGTCAACCCGATCCAGACGGCGGCTGTGCCACCGGCGAATGTTCCGTTCGCTCAGGCCAGCGCCGAGCCGCCGCCGCAGGTCGCCGCGAATGAAAGTGTGCCGGTGCCGAGTTTCCGGCCGCGTGAAAGCACGGCTTCGCAGAACCTGACCGCACTTGCAGCGCTGGAAGTCGATGAAGCTCTTCCCGCTTCGGACGCCGTGGTTGCCGCCGTGCCGACCGCCCGCCCGAATGACGAGGTCAAGGCATTGCTGGCTGAAGCGGAAAAGAAGACGGAGGATCTTGCCGAATATCAGGTGGCGGCCGTGCCGACGCCGCGCTCGGCTTTTGTCGATCCCGCCGGTGTTGATGCTGCACCTGCAGCCTCTCCACGCTCGGCAGCCATCGCAATGCCGGCCGATCCGGCTGGCGCGATCGGCGGCTCGGTCAAGACCACCCGCAAGGCTGCCCGCCCGACGCCCGATGTAGCGAAGCCGGAACCTAAGGCTGTGGTTGTTTCCGCAGAGCCGAAACTTGCCCGCTGGGCGCTCAATTCCGGCGAGCATGTGGAAAAGGCCGCCAACGCCACGACCGCGCCGCGCTATGCCTATAATCTGGTGCGCACGGCGCCGACCGAGGTCTACACCACCGGTTTCCAGGCCCGTAACGAGATGGGGAAAGCCAATCAGTTCACCGGAACGGCCGTGAACTTCCTGTCGGTGGCGAAGTTCGAAACCAAGGTCAACTGAGGTTTCTGCCGCATTAATGCGACACCAGATGTTTCTATCTGGCTGCAAAATACTCTGGCGGCCGGTGACGGTTGGGACCGTAAAGCAGGCAAGGCACCCTGCAAATGCGGGTGAACTGAATTCCCGACGGATGGGTCGGGGTCGGTCTTTAAAGAGATCGGCGCGAGGACAATAAAAAAGGCCACCCCGGAACGGGGTGGCCTTTTTCGTATGAAAATCAGGCGGCGCGCGTACGTTCGTTCCGCTTCCGGCGGCCGGATGCGGTGATGGTGCCGCAGGCGCCATCCAGCGCGTCCTGCTTGAGTTCGACCGCCAGCAGGCGGTGACGCTCATAGGGGCCGGGCATCGCCAGCTCCCCCGTGCGCTCAGCCGAAAAGCCGAAGCGGCCATAATAGGGCTCGTCGCCGACCAGCAGGATCGCGCCATGGCCGAGATCGCGCGCCTCGGCGATCGCCTGCCGCATGAGGGCGGAGCCGATGCCGGCGCTTTTCACGGACGGTTCCACAGCGAGCGGGCCAAGCAGCAGGGCCGGCCGGCCGCCGGCGCCGAGGGTGACGTTCCACAGGCGCACGGTTCCGAGAACCGCGCCATCGGCCGAGCGGGCGACCAGCGCGAGACCCTCTGCCGGCAGGCGGCCGCGGCGCAGCGCCTCGGAGGACTTGCGCTTGCGTCCCGGTCCCATGGCGCGGTCGAGCAGAGCCTCGCGCGCAGCCTTGTCGGCCGGACGTTCGGCTTCGATGGCGAAAGCCGGCAGGTCATGAACTGCACCGGCAGTTCCGAAGATGTTGAAATCAGCAGAGGCGATGGCGAGGCTGTTCATATCCGCGATCCTTCACAGGCGGAGTTTTTCCACGAGCGAACCCGCGCGCCGGAGACAATTTCACCGGCGCACGGATGATCTGACGAGCCCGGAGCCCGTCAGATCACGTAGGATCGGAGGGGCTCGAAGCCGTTGAAGGCGACCGCCGAATAGGTGGTCGTGTAGGCGCCCGTGCCCTCGATCAGCACCTCGTCGCCGATGGTCAGCGACAGGGGCAGGGGATAGGGCTTCTTCTCGTACATCACGTCGGCCGAATCGCAGGTCGGCCCGGCCAGCACGCACGGTTCCATCGCATCGCCGTCACGCGGGGTGACGATCGGGTAGCGGATGGACTCGTCCATGGTCTCGGCCAGACCGCCGAACTTGCCGATGTCGAGATAGACCCAGCGCACATTGTCGTTGTCGGCCTTCTTCGAGATCAGGACGACTTCCGACTTGATGACGCCGGCATTGCCGACCATGCCGCGGCCCGGCTCGATGATCGTCTCGGGAATGCGGTTGCCGAAATGCTTCGACAGCGCATCGAAGATCGCCTGTCCATAGGCCTGAGCGGCGGGAACGTCGGTCAGGTAACGGGTCGGGAAACCGCCGCCCATGTTGACGAGTTTGAGCACGATGCCTTCAGCCGCCAGCTTGCCGAACACGTTGGCGGCGTCAGCCAGCGCGCGGTCCCACGAGGTGAGGTCCGTCTGCTGCGAGCCGACATGGAACGACACGCCATATGCGTCGAGGCCGAGCGCTGCGGCATGGCGCAGCACGTCGACGGCCATCGCCGGAGCGCAGCCGAACTTGCGCGACAGCGGCCATTCAGCCCCTTCGCCGTCGGTCAGAACGCGGCAGAACACCCGGGCGCCGGGAGCGGCGCGCGCGATCTTCTCCACCTCTTCGACGCAATCCACCGCATAGAGCTGAATGCCCAGCTCATGGGCGCGGGCAATGTCGCGCTCCTTCTTGATGGTGTTACCGAAGCTGATGCGGTCGGGCGTGGCGCCGGCATCGAGCGCCATCTCGATCTCGGCGACCGAGGCGGTATCGAAGGACGAGCCCATCGATGCGAGCAGGCGCAGGATCTCGGGCGCAGGGTTAGCCTTCACCGCATAGAAGATGCGCGACTGCGGAAGCGCCTTCTCGAACGCGCGATAGTTCTCCTGCACGACGTCGAGATCGACGACGAGGCAGGGACCGCTCGGGCGGCGGGTGGCGAGGAAATCGAGGATACGCTGAGTGGCCATGGGGTCTTCTCCATCGCGCCGGACAAGGCGCGCACAAAGGCTGCGTCGAGCGGGCACGCAGCCTCGCATGAACGCGGTGGACAAAGGCGGAAGAGAATTTGCGGGGAGCCGGCCGGTGGAGACACCGGAACCCCGAAACGCCTTTCCGCGGCGGTGAGCTGAAGCCTTGCCCGGCTCCGGCTCGCTTTGTCTGCCTTGGCTTGGATGGGAGTTCCCAACCGCACTGCCGGCAATGAAGGTGTGCCTCTTCAGTAACCCCGATCTATGGACGATCGGCAGACACCAGAAAGGCCCGCACCGTCGTTGCTTCAAGGCGTCCTCGATCATGTGGTTGGCCACTTGATCGACCGGGCTCGTTATTTCCCGGGTACCGTCCCGATTGTCCTCGCCATTCGAGGAACCGGGGGACGCCCACAGGCACGTGCGACTTTGGGCAAGCGCGATATAGGAACAGCGCATGTCACAATCAACTCAAATCTTTGAGTGCCTTGAAAAAATTCCGGCATCGAACAATCCTGCCATCATCGTTTCACTTTTGGAGACGATGGCTGCGCCTGTTATCCGGCGGAAGGAAGCCTCATGGACACGCTGACACGCATGCGCGCATTCATAGATGTGGTGGAGGCCGAGGGTTTTTCGGCCGCCGCACGCAAGATAGGGCGGTCGAAGGCCCTGCTTTCCAAATATGTGCGCGAACTTGAGGACGAGCTGGGCGCGCTTTTGCTCAACCGCACCACGCGCCAGTTCTCCCTCACCGAGGCCGGCCACACCTATTACCGGCGCGCTTCCGAGATCGTCCGTGAGATCGACAGCCTTGCTGATTCGGTGCGCGAATCATCCGGCGACGTGCGCGGGCGAATCAAACTGTCGGCGCCGCGTACCCTTGCCGACGCGCCCATCGGTCAGTCGCTGGTCGATTTCGCCAAGGCCCATCCCGACATCGTGCTGGAGATCAGGCTCGACGACCGCTTCGTCGATCTGGTCGAAGAGGGCTTCGACCTCGCCATCCGCATCTCGCGGCTGGAGAGCTCGTCGCTGATCGCCCGCAAGCTGGCGCCGTTCAGGGTGATGATCTGCGGTTCGCCGGAGCTGCTGGCCGCGCATGGCAGGCCCGCCAGGCCGCAGGATCTCGCCGGCATGCCCTGCATCGTCGACACCAATGGAAGGTGGCTGTCGAACTGGCCCTTCAAGGGCGAGGGCGGCGAGACGATCAGCGTGTCCGTGGCCGGCCCCATTGAGGTCAACAGCCCGATCGCCGCGCGCGCGGCCGCCGTTTCCGGCCTCGGCTTCGCCGGCCTGCCGGATTTCATCGCCGAACCGGAGATCGCCGCCGGCCGGCTGGTGCCGGTTCTGGAAGACCGGATCCTGGAAGGCGGCGGCATTTTCGCGGTCTATCCGCACCGACGCTATCTGCCGGCCAAGGTGCGTGTTTTCGTGGATTATCTCGCCGACTGGTTCAAAACCCGCGCGGCGCCATGACACATCTGTCATGGTTTCGTGCGATTGTCCCATTTTCGCCCGCTTTGTGATAATCCTCGGGCACGCAGCAAGACAGGGAACACGAACCTTCATATGTCCTTCAAACGCACAGTGCTGAAGGCCGGGGCCGCGATTGCAGCCCTGCTTGCATGTACGGTTCCCGCAAGCGTGCATCCGCATGTGTTCGCCGAAGCGCGGCTCGACGTGGTACTTGGTCCCGATCACCAGACGGTGAAGGCGCTGCGCCATCTGTGGCGCTTCGACGACCTGTTTTCCTCCACCGTTCTGATGGAGTTCGATGCCAATGCCGATCTCAAGCTTGATGCCGACGAGCTCGAGCAGGTAGCTAATACCATCCATGCCTCGCTTGCCGACTTCAACTATTTCCAGATGGTCACGGTGAACGGCAAGGATGTGAAGATGAAGCCGCCACCCGGCATCATGGCCAATTTCGAGAACAACCAGCTCATCATCCTGTTCGAATCAGAGCCTGAGACACCAATCCAGCTCACCGGAGATATTCGCCTCGGCGTTTACGATCCGACTTTCTATACAGCCATCGATTTTATCGACGACGCCAACATGGCGGTGGAAGGCCTGCCTTCCTCCTGTGTTCGCACGGTGATCCGTCCCGATCCCGACACCGCTCTGGCGGAAAATCAGCAGACCCTGACCGAAGCGTTTTTCAACGATCCGGCAGGAACCGACATGAGCAGGATTTTCGCGACCAAGCTGGAGCTCAAATGCCATGCGTGAGGACCGTACCTTGAGCAAGATCTTTATACGCGTAACTTTCGCCCTGCTGGCAGTGGCCTATGTGCTGTCGCATTTCGCCGTCCAGGCCCATGCGCAAAGCTCGCTCGGCATCGGTGCCAACGAAGCCGTCATCCCCTCCGGCGGCATGTTCTCCGGGCTGATGATCTGGATCAATCAGCATCAGCAGGCGTTCTACCGGTCGCTGTCATCCGCCATGAAAGCCCTGCGCGACGATGGCGGTCAGGTGTGGGTGCTGGTCGGCCTGTCCTTCGCCTATGGTATTTTCCACGCGGCCGGTCCCGGCCATGGGAAGGCAGTGATTTCGTCTTACATGCTGGCCAACGAGGTGGCGCTGCGTCGCGGCGTGGTGCTGTCCTTCATCTCGGCATTCCTGCAGGCGGCAACCGCCATTGTGGTCATGCTGCTTGCCTATTTCGTGCTGCGCGGCACCTCCATATCGATGACCAATGCCGCGCAGTTCCTTGAAACTGCCAGCTATGTCTTCGTTACGTGCTTTGGTGCATGGCTTCTGTGGAAGAAGGCTGGGCCCGTGGTGAGGCGCATGATCGGCGCTGCCCCTGCCTACAACCTCTCGGCGGCAAGCGTTCCGCACGTACACCATGATCACGCCGACTGTGACGGACACCATCATAATGGTGAGCATTGCAGCCATGGGCACCATACGCATGATGATGCACATCATCACCACGATCATGCGCACCATCATCATGACGAGGGCATGGTGTGCTCCAGTTGCGGCCATTCGCATGCTGTGGACCCCGCGCTTCTTTCCGGCGAACGGTTCGACTGGCGCACCGCATGGACGGCCATGGCGGCTATCGGCCTGCGGCCATGCTCGGGAGCGCTGATCGTGCTGTCCTTCGCCCTGCTGAACGGGCTGTGGGTGGCGGGCATCCTGTCGGTTCTGGCGATGGCGCTGGGCACCGCCATCACCGTCTCGACGCTGGCCGTTCTGGCGGTGACGGCGAAGAACTGGGCGGTACTGCTGGCCGGCGGCGGCAGGCTCGGCAACCGCATTCACGCCACGATCGAGATCGGCGCTGCCGCTTTCATCTTCCTTGTCGGCGTGACCCTTCTGTCGGCCAGCCTCAGCGTCTGAGGACTCAGCCGTTGCCGTTCTGGCGGCGCGAGCGCAGCCAGAAAAACAGGAACGGTGCCACCAGAACAAGCCCGATGACGACGGCGCCCAGAACCGGCGATATGGCGCCGACCGCGATCATGATCTGCGGCACGAAATAAAGGAATGTCCCGAACACGGCCAGAATCAGGAAGGTGGCAATTGCCGTCTGTCTGGTTTCGCGGGTCATGGTCGTTCCTCGGTGGAGTGCGGCTGGCGCCAGCCAGCCATGTCAAACATCATGAACCCTGCTTTGCCACGTTGTGCTGCGAATGACCATGGTGTTCGTCCTCGTTGCCATGGCAGTCTGCGCAGCAACCGAGTTCGGTTTCGACCGTCGCATGGTCTACGCCATGATCTGAAGCCAGCCTTCGCTTGATAGCCGAGACCGTCTCATGGGCGTCGGCTCCTTCGTCCAGCCGGGCGTGAAGCGTGGCCATATGCTTCGAGCCGTCGAGAGACCACAGATGCACATGATGGACGTCGCGCAAGCCCGCGATATTGGCCGTGAGATCGGCCGCGACCGCGTCGCGGTCCAGCGTTTCGGGCGTGCCTTCCAGCAGGAGATGGGCAGCCTCGCGCATCAGCCGCCAGGCGGTGGACAGGATGATGACAGCCACCAGCACAGACAGGATCGGATCGATCGGGTACCAGCCGGTGGCGATGATGATGAGTGCGGCGGCAATGGCGGCGACCGAACCCAAAAGATCGCCCAGCACATGAAGGATGGCGCCGCGCATGTTGAGGCTTTCGCGGTCGCCGCCATGCAGGATCAGGAAGCCCGCAACATTGACCACCAGCCCGAGCGTCGCGACCACCAGCATCGGTGCGCCGAGCACCTGCGGCGGCTCCTGAAAACGCTGCCACGCCTCATAGACGATCCATATGGCAATGACGAAAATGGCAATGCCGTTGGTATAGGCAACCAGCGTCTTCACGCGTCCGAAGCCGTAGGACATGCGGGCCGTGGCCGGGCGTTCGGCCAGATGGAACGCATACCACGCCAGGCTGAGCGCCAGCGTGTCGGTGAGCATGTGGCCGGCATCGGCAAGCAGTGCCAGCGAATTGGTGAAGATGCCGCCCAGCGCCTCGGCGATCATGAAGCCGCCCGTCAGGCAGGCGGCGATCATCACCCGGCGCTTGTCGGTGGCGCCGCCATGGTCATGCGCATGGTTATGGCCGGCATGATTATGTGCCGCGTGACCGTGCGCTGTTTCGCCAGCCTTGTGCGAATGGGCCATGCTCGCCGCCTTTCGAGGCTCAGGTGACGGCGCGGAATTCCTCCAGCCGCCGGATCTGTTGTCCGTCCGAATCGAAATTGGATGGGTCCAGCCAGGAAATATAGGCGCTTTTCAGCGCCGGCCACTCCTTGTCGATGATCGAATACCACGCTGTGTCGCGATTTGCGCCCTTCACCACCATGTGCTGGCGGAAGAGACCTTCGAACGTGAAGCCGAAACGTTCGGCGGCGCGTTTCGAGGGTTCGTTGGCGTTGTTGCACTTCCATTCATAGCGGCGATAGCCGAGTTCATCGAAGACATAGGAGGCGAACAGGAATTGCGCTTCGGTGGCGGCCGGCTTGCGCGAAACCAGCGGACCCCAATAGATGTTGCCGATCTCGGCCACGCCGTTATTCGCATCGATGCGCATCAGGGTCTGGCGGCCGGCGACCTTGCCGCTTGCCTTGTCGATGACGGCGAAGAACAGCGGATCGGGACTGGCCTCGGCCTTCTCCAGCCAGGGTTGGAAGGCGGCGCGATCCTGAGGCGGCAGTTCCGGCAACCAGGCGAAGCGCGATCCGGCATCCGCGACGGCAGACGCCGCGAACAGTTCGTCGCCGTGGCGCGCGGCCTCCAGCGGCTCCAGCCGCACCGTGCGGCCTTCCAGAATCGTGCGCCCGGGGCGCGGTCTTGGCTGCCAGTCGCTCAGATCGTCTGCCATGCTTGCTTCCCTTCCTCTTTGCGGTGAGGCTCACAGGAAAATGCGGGGGTAGGCAAGAACCAGCACGATGCGGGACCTGTTCCAGGGCGAGAAGGTCAACCCCTGCCGACGAACGGCATTTTGGTTGCCATCACCGTCATGAACAGCACGTTGGCATCGAGCGGCAGGCCGGCCATATAGACGACCGCTTCCGCCACCCGCTGAACATCCATCACCGCCTCGACCGCCACGCTGCCATTGGCCTGCGGAATGCCCGCCGCCATCGGCGTGGCCATTTCGGTCAGCGCATTGCCGATGTCGATCTGGCCACAGGCGATGTCGAAGGGGCGGCCATCGAGGGCGAGCGTTTTGGTGAGCCCCGTGATGGCGTGCTTGGTGGTGGTGTAGGGAACCGAGCCGGGACGCGGTGCATGAGCCGAGATCGAGCCGTTGTTGATGATGCGGCCACCCATGGGCTCCTGCCGGCGCATGGCGCCGAAGGCCGCGCGGGCGCACAGGAACGACCCGGTGAGATTGACGCCGAGAACCTCGTGCCAGTTTTCGACCGGGATTTCATCTATGGGGGCCGCCTCGCAGCCCATTCCGGCATTGTTGAACAGAAGATCGATGCGGCCGAAAGCTTCGACCGCCGTGCGAAACAGGTTTTCAACCTGCTCTGGCGAGCTTACGTCGCAGGAAACGGCAAGGCCTTTGGCCTCGGTGTCCGACGTTTCGGATATAGCCGCTTCCAGCGGTTCGGTGCGGCGGCCACAGAACACCGTGTTCCAGCCGTCACGCAGCAAAGCCTGCGCCACGCTTTTGCCGATGCCGGAACCGGCGCCCGTTACAATTGCTGTTCCCCTGATTCCCATGCTTCCTCCTCCGGACTGGCAGAGGGTTCGCAGAACCGGCGGCGCAAGGCAAGCATACAAAAGGGGCGATCATTCGCGATCGCCCCAATTTGCAGACAGCGTCCGGGAGGAGGAAGACGCGTCCGTCTGTTTCAAATGCTGCGCCCTGAAGGCTAACAACTGGTTAACGGCTGTGTTCTCACCACGGAGAGCCGGGAACCGGGGCCGGTTGCGGCGCGCCGGACGAGGCAACCGTCGCCTCGATGTGATCGACAAGCTGGTCGGCAAGGCCAAGGCGTCCGGCCAGCAGATCGAGATAGCCGCGTTCGGCACGGGTGTCGGCATCGACGGCAAGCCGTGAGGCCGTATAGAGTTCCACTTTCTGCGCCTCGGTCCGGGCAGCTGACACCAGCGCGTCGAGGTCGAGCGGCGATTCGATTTCTGCCCTGAGGAAGCTCTCCGCGTCGGAATCGAGCCCCGAAAGGCTGAGCTTCTCGCCGATGCGGCGGCGCTCTTCATCATCGATCCTGCCATCGGCCCTGGCGGCGGCGATCATGGCGCGCACCAGCGTCAGGGCGAATTCGGCTTCGCCCTGTGGGGCCTGCGATGGATGGAACTCGGTATCGGCGGGCGGGGGCAGCAGAACCTGTTCTTCAGCGGGTGCGGCCTCGTCCGGCTTTTTGCCGTTCTGGTAATTCTGGTAGGCTTTGTAGGCGAGGCCGCCAATGGCCGCCAGGCCGCCGAGCTTGACCGCCGCGCCGCCGACCTTGCGGCCGGGCCCGGTGCCGAGAAGCACGGCCGCGAGCGCGCTGGCGGCCAGAGGATTGTCCTTGGCCATCTGCACGGCCTGACCGGCCTTTTCCCGGACGGTTCCGGTCGTTCCGGGAATCTGCGAACCGAGCAGGTCGTCGAGAAGCTTCTTGGGGTCGAACATCGGCACCTCCGCTAAGGCCCATGGGGCGATTTCTGTCGCAGACAGGTAGGGCGGCAACCTTGTCATTACAATGACACGGAATGGGCACCGATGCGGAAGGGGGAGGCGGTCAGCTTCCGATGTGTTCCCTGCCGCGTCTGGCGGCCAGTTCCACCTGCCGTTGGCGCTCGGCATAGCGGGCGCGATCTTCCTCGGAGCGGCTGTCGTGGCAGTACTCGCAGGAAATGCCGGGACTGTATTTCGGCGAGGCCCGCTCGGCGGGCGTCAGCGGATGGCGGCAAGCACGGCAAAGCTCGGCCTCGCCTTCCACCAACCCGTGCGCAACCGATACGCGCTCGTCGAAGACGAAGCATTCGCCTTCCCACAGGCTCTGTTCGGCGGGTACTTCCTCCAGATATTTCAGGATGCCGCCCTTGAGGTGGAACACCTCGTCGAAACCCAGCGACTTCACGAAGGCGGTGGCCTTCTCGCAGCGGATGCCGCCGGTGCAGAACATGGCGATCTTGCGGTTTTCCAGTTCGCCGCGGTGCTCGTCCACCCATTGCGGGAACTCGCGAAAGCTGTCGGTCTGCGGGTCGACGGCGCGCCTGAAGGTGCCGAGCGCCACCTCGTAGCCGTTGCGGGTGTCGATGACCACGGTTTCCGGGTCGGAAATAAGCGTGTTCCACTCAGCCGGCTCGACATAGGTGCCGACGCTCTCCAGCGGGTCGATGCCTTCGACGCCCATGGTCACGATCTCGCGCTTCAGCCGCACCTTCATGCGGTGGAACGGCATTTCGGCGGCGTGACTGTATTTGACGTCGAAGCCGGACAGCTCGGACTGCGCATTCAGGTGGTTGACCAGTTCGGCGATCGCTTCCGTGGTGCCGGCAACGGTGCCGTTGATGCCTTCGCGGGCCAGCAGCAGCGTGCCCTTGATGCCGCGCGCGCAGCAGAAGGCGGCCAGCGGCGCGCGCATCTCCTCGAACCGGTCCAGCCGGCAGAAGCGGTAGAGCGCGGCGACCCGGACGCTTTTGAGATCTGGAGTTTCAGTCATGCGCAGGGCCTAGCGCTTACCGCGCGTGGATTCAAGATGTTCCGGCCGGCTCATGATAAGGCAAAAAGCGCCAATGCTTTCCGGTGTCCGGAAGGGAGACCGGCATTTTCCGGACGCGTTTTTATCCCCACCGTTCCAATCGCGCCGAAACTCGGGCCTGCCAACGGGAGCCGACAGGGGAGCGCACAAGCCAATGTTCAGCCAGGATGTCATCCGCGAAGCACAGGCCGCAGCACGGCAGGCCGGCATCACACCGGCTGCCCTTCTGGCTGTCATGGACGTGGAAAGCGGCGGACGCGTTTTTGCCGTCGTGCAGGGGCGCAACGAGCCGCTCATTCGCTTTGAGGGCCATTATTTCGACCGCCGCCTAACTGGCAGCAAACAGGCGCGCGCCCGCGAGCTTGGGCTCGCCTCCCCGAAGGCGGGCGCGGTGGCCAATCCCGCCACCCAGAGCGCCCGCTGGGCGCTGCTCGGCAAGGCCACGCAGATCGATGCCAGCGCCGCCTATGAATCCACATCATGGGGGATCGGGCAGGTGATGGGTTCGCACTGGCTGTGGCTTGGCTATCCCAATGTGCAGGCACTGGTTGCCGAAGCGCGGTCGGGCGTGGCCGGCCAGATCCGGCTGATGGTGGGCTATATCGACAAGGCAGGCCTGATCTCAGCGCTGAATGCGCAGGACTGGCCGGCTTTTGCGCGCGGTTACAACGGTCCCGGCTATACGAAGAACGGCTATGACAGGAAGCTCGCCGCCGCTTATCGACACCATGCGGGAGGCGCAGGCACAACTGATGCCAACACTGTTCTGAAGGCCGGCTCTAAAAGCGAAGCCGTGCGGGAATTGCAGCAGCATCTGGCCGCGCTCGGCTATGGCATTGCGGCTGATGGCCTTTTCGGGCCGGCGACACAGGCTGCGCTACGCCGCTTCCAGAAGGAGAATGGTCTCGTCACCGACGGCATCGCCGGGCCAAAAACGTTTGCGGCGCTGAAGACGGCCATTGCGCGCCCGACGCCCGGCTGGTGGACAGCCATCAGGGCGGGGTTTTTCCGGCTGCTTGGGCTGTCCTGAGGCGAGGGCTTCATAGACTTGACAAATCTGTCGTGCTAAATCGGTTGAATTATTGATTTCACTGAAAGATCGCCATGCCGAACAAGTCCGACAAGCTGGTTGCCCTGCTCGCTGGCCAACCCGTCATCCCGGTGCTCAGGATCGCGGATGCGAAACGCGCAGTGCCGCTGGCGCGCGCGCTGGCACGAGGCGGGCTTCCGGCCATCGAGATCACGCTGCGCACCGACGATGCGGTCGAGGCCATCCGGCGCGTGGCCGGGGAGGTCGGGGAAGCGATCGTCGGCGCCGGCACCATTCTCGACCCCGCCCAGTATGAAGCGGCGGTGTATGCGGGCTCCCGCTTCATCGTCAGCCCTGGCATCACCAAGGAACTGCTGAAGGCATCCGCCGACAGCGACGTGCCGTTCCTGCCCGGGGCGATCACGCCGGGCGAGATCATGGCCGCCCGGCAGGCGGGCCTGAACTTCCTGAAATTCTTCCCTGCCGAGCAGGCCGGCGGCGCTGCCTTCCTCAAGGCGCTGGCCGCGCCGATCGCCGATGTGCGCTTCTGCCCGACAGGCGGCGTCAGCCCGGCCAATGCCTCCACCTATCTCGACCTGCCGAATGTCATCTGCGTCGGCGGCTCGTGGGTGGCGCCCGACGATCTGGTCGAAAAGGAAGACTGGAGCCGCATAGAGGAACTGGCGCGCGAGGCCTCCGGTCTGCGCAAGGCTGGCTGAACTGAAAGGCGCGGGCAAACGCCCTGCCATATCGGCTTGAAAGCAAAGAAGGCCCCGGTTGAACGGGGCCTTCTGTTTATCCTTAGCCTGTTGCGGGCCGGGGTGTTTGCCGTGCCGGCAGCTCAGCCAATCAGCTGGCTGAGCTGCATGGCGATCGACATGTCGCCCTCGATCTTCAGCTTGCCGCTCATGAAGGCCATGGTCGGGTTCAGATCGCCGGCGAGCAGCGATTCCAGATCGTCGAGCGATAGCTTGATGGTACAGTCGGCCGGGCCGTCGGTGGTGGAGATGCTGGTGCCGTCGATGAGGATGACGCCATCGCTTCCCGTATCGAACTTCACCGACCGGTTAAAGCCGGCGCTCTCGACCTGAGACTTCAGCTTGTCCGCGATGTCCTGAACGCCCATGATTCTCTTTCCGTGATTTTGCGCCTGTGCGCTGTTGCGTTTGCCCGGACTGTGCCAAGCCTCCATACGGTGCGGGAGACCCACGCCGTTTGCAGGTTTTATAGGTCAATATTGACGTTTACGTCAACGTGATTTCGGGATTTCTCCGCGCCGTATCTTATGGGGCGGCTTCCGGTGCCGGATTGGTCTGTGCAGCGGGTTTGCGGCGGCGGTTGGGATGATTGCGGATCTCGTCCTTGGTCAGGAAATCCACCTGTTCCACCAGCACCTCATGGATGAGCTTTTCACCGACGCGGGCATTGACGGCCTCGCGCACGCCGTCGCGGAACTTGTCGATGTTAATTGGAGCCTGGCCGGTGAAATCGAGCTGGGGCGTGGAGTAGAGGTAGGAATAGACCTCATCGGTGATCAGGGCCGGCGCCGGCACGGAGAGCCTGTTCAGACGGGCCGGTTCGGCAGTGAAGACCAGCCGCGCGATGAAATATCCATCGACCTTCGCGTCGCGCACCACCGGTACGGTGATGATGTCGGTCTTCACATAGTCGAGACCGCCGAACATGGCGGGGGCGGACGCCGCATCGTCGCTCTTGCCGGAGGCCTGAAACGCGTAGAAGACAGCCCCCACCGTTGCCGCGCTGATCCACAAGGCCGAGACGACGAACTTTATCATGGCAGCACGGCAAGCCCTGTTCGCATGGCAAGCCTCGTCATGACTGCGCCCAGCCGAACTGGCCGGCGGAATAGGTGCCGTCGGCTTCCGCGTGCTGGATCGCGTCCTTCAACAGGTTCGCCACCTCGGTCACGGCATTGAGATGCGCCAGAATGGCGGCCTCGTTTCGCGCCAGCTTCTGGCGCAATCGCAGGAGTCCGTCGCGATGCTCGGCCATGGTTTCGGGCCGGCCGGCTTTCATCGCCCGGTTCAGCTCGTAGAGATAGCGGCTCTTGCGGGCATTGGATGCCTTGATGTCGAATGCGGGATCGGAGCGAATGGCTTGCGTCTCGGCCTCGACCGCTTCCTCGATGCGGCCGATTATGGCGGCAAGGCTGCCGGGTGCGGCACCCGCGGCAACCATGTCCGACGGGCGGGGAAGGCCGGGGCTAAATTCGGAATACTCGTTCATGACCCTGCCTTACTTGCTGCGGGATTCTGTCTGGGTTGGGCTGTTGTCGCCAAGCGAGCGCACGACCCGCAGCTGAAGCTGGTGGACAAGCGATGACGACATGCTGAGCTGCGCGTCCAGCTCGGCCTTGCGCGGATTGGCCGAAGCCGTGCCCGTCGCATCGGCCTGCCCGGCGGCCATGTAATGGGCCGACGCCAGGGTTTGGGCGATGCCGATGCCGCCGCGCGCGGCCACTACGTCTGCAATATTTTCTGACATGCGCGCCTTCCACATGTCGCCGGCCAGACCCTTGCCGAAAATGCCCTCAGCATCTTTCGGCAGCATGTTCTGGATGAAGGTCTGCAGGACCATGGCCTCGAACCGCCTGAAGCTGTCCGCTCCTTCGGCAGGCCGGGAGGCGCGGGCATTGCGGACGCCTGCGACCTCGAAAGGCGCGTCGCTTTCGCCGGCGCGGCTGAGCAGTTCGGCATGGGCCTTGCGGATGTCGGCCGAGTCGGCCGCCCGCGCCACATCGAGCACTATGTCGCTGGGGGGAGAGATCGCCAAGAAAAGAGCCTTCCACCGGTTTTCCTGCAAAAGATCATGACGCCGAAACCTTGCCGCAGGCTGACGTGCCGTTCGTTCAGCCGCGGGTCTGGCGCTGTTCGATGAGATCGAGCAGCGTGCGCTCTTCCATGTGGCGCTCATCGGCCCGCCGCGCCTGCCGGTAGGCGCGCTCCACGATGTTGGTGCGGGCGATGGCCGAGGCAAGCTGCGCTGCCTCGGCGCTCGCCTTCTCGCGCTCCGCATCGGCCCGCGCCAGCGCTTCGGAAATCCTGCGGTTGTACACTTCAGGAAAGAGAGCGGAGAGCGAGCCGGGCGCATCGAAGCCGGATGCAATCTCTTCTGCGTCGCGCTTCGCCGCTGCCGACGCTGCCAGATGCATGGCATGGCGCATTTCGTGCAGGGCGGTAAGCTGTTCCTGTACCTTGACCAGCTTTTTCAGGCGCTGGGTGCGCTGGGCCATGCGCGTTACCTTGCAAGGGTCATGCCGAGGAAACCGTCGGCGAACAGGGACAGCATGGTCGAGAAGGCGAAGTAGAACAGGATCAGCCCGCCGGCGACCACGAAGGGGAGCGATATGAAGTAGATCGGGATCTGCGGGGTCAGCTTGTTGACGAAGCCGATGGTGAGGTTAACCAGAATGGCATAGGCGATGAAGGGACTGCCCAGCCGCAGCACCAGAAAGAAGCTCTCCGAAACCGTGTCGGCCACGTCGACCAATGCCGATTGCGGGTTGAAGAAGACGTTCACCGGCGCGATCGAATAGGAGGCGACGAGTGCGCGGACTATTTCCAGATGGAAATCGAACACGAACAGCAGCAGCAGCGCCGACAGCGAGATGAGGGCGGCGAGCGGCCCCTGCGGGTCGGGTTCCTCGATGGCCGTGCCGCCCATGCTGTTGAAGCCCATCAGCATGGCGATGGCGGTGCCGATGAAGCGCATGGCTTCCATGTAGAGGCGCGTCAGCGCGCCGATCAGCCCGCCGATAAGCAGTTCGGAGACGATCATCGGCGCCAGTACGGAAGGGCGGGCATCGACAAAGGGATAGATGCGATCCCACAGGAAGGCGAGCAGCGCCATGGTGACGGCGATCGCCGTGAACAGGCGCACCTGCACCGGCACACGCACGCTCGAAAGGCCGGGCATCAGCATCATGCAGGCGCCGATGCGGCAAAAGGCGAGAAAGCCCGCCAGAATGGTGCTC
The DNA here is from genome assembly GCF_059509755.1 of Aquamicrobium sp. YD-1-mutant5. Taxonomy (NCBI): domain Bacteria; kingdom Pseudomonadati; phylum Pseudomonadota; class Alphaproteobacteria; order Hyphomicrobiales; family Phyllobacteriaceae; genus Aquamicrobium; species Aquamicrobium sp. YD-1-mutant5. Next base: position 78,244 of record NZ_JCAKKP010000005.1, on the reverse strand, counting down.
TCGGCCAGAGCCGTCACGATATGGTTCCAAGCACCCTGATCTCGACGCCTCGGGCGATCTCGACATGGCTGAGCACAGGCAGGGTCGGGAACAGGCGTTCGATGATCATGCGCACATAGGGGCGCGCATCCGGCGCGGTGACGAGAACGAAGCGCTCGCCGGCTTCCAGATGCTTGCGGATCGCCTTGGTGGCGTCCTGTCCGAATTCTTCGAGCTGGCGCGGGTCGATGTCGAACTCGCGGATCTCGCCCTTGGCATCGCGCTTGAGGCTCTGGTGAAAGGCGAGGTCCCAGCGATTGCCGAGACGCAGCACTTTCAGCACGCCGCCTTCGGTGAGGTCGCCGCAGATCTGCTGCGCCATGCGGATGCGCACATGCTCGACGATCTGTTCGGTGCGGCGCACATGCGGCGCGATCTCGGCGATGGCCTCGATGATGAGGTGCAGGTTGCGGATCGACACGCGCTCGGCCAGCAAAAGCTTCAGCACCGCCTGCAGGCCCGGATAGGAGATGTGCGTGGTGCAGATCTCGTCGGCGAGCTTGCGGTATTCGGGGTCCTGCCGCTCCAGAAGCGCCTTCATGTCCTTGTAGGACAGAAGCTGCGGCAGGTTGTTGCGGATGACTTCGGACAGATGGGTGAGCAGGACCGACATGTTGTCGGCGAAGGCGAACTGCTCGCGCTTGAGGTCCTCGGCGAAGGTTTCCAGCACCGAATAGGCGCGCATTCCGAAGGCCGGCTCCTTCACTTCCTCGCCCGGAATTTCGGGAAGGTCGCGATTGCCGAGCAGCACCATGATCTCGCCGACACGGGTTTCGTATTCGGCCACGACAGTGCCGTGGATCTTGATCTGGTAGCTTTTCGGGGGGATGGCGAAATCGTCTGTGAGCCGGATTTCAGGAACGACGAAACCATACTGGGTGGCGAATTTCTTGCGCATCTTACCCATGCGGAAGGCGAGTTCCTGGTGCGAGGTCAGCAGCCGCGTCGAAAGCTGCTTGCCGACCAGAAGTTCGATCTCGGCGGTGGCAAGAGAAGCCTTGACCGAGTTCTTTTCCTCGTCGGCCTTGGCGGCTTCCTCGCTCTTGCGGGCAGCATCTTCGGCGGCCATCTCGCGCTTCTGGCGCATCGGGATCACATAGCCCAGACCAGCCATGGCGCCGGCCAGAACCATGAAGGGAAACAGCGGCAGGCCGGGCATGATGCCGAGCAGGGCAAGCAGCGATGCAGCAACGTAAAGCGCGCGCGGGTGCGCGCCGAGCTGGCCGAACACGGCCTGGTTGGCGGAGCCGCGCGTGCCGCCCTTGGACACCAGCAGGCCGGCGGCCAGCGAGACGATCAGCGCCGGAATCTGGGTGACGAGGCCGTCGCCGACCGAGAGCTTGATGAAGACGTCGGCTGCCTCGCCCATGCTCATGCCGTGGCGCAGATAGCCGATGGCGATGCCGCCGACGATGTTGATGGCGGTGATGATGAGGCCGGCGATGGCATCGCCACGCACAAATTTGGAAGCACCATCCATGGAGCCGAAGAAGGACGATTCCTCCTCCAGTTCGCGCCGGCGCAGCTGTGCCGTCTTGTCGTCGATGGTGCCGGCGGAAAGGTCGGCGTCGATCGACATCTGCTTGCCGGGGATGGCGTCGAGGGTGAAGCGCGCACCCACCTCGGCGATGCGGGTGGCGCCCTTGGTGATGACGATGAAGTTCACCACGATCAGGATCAGGAAGACGATCAGGCCGATGACGAAATCGCTCGACATGACGAGTTTCGAAAAGCCGCTGATCACATGGCCCGCCGCGTTGGTGCCCTCATTGCCATGCGAGAGGATGACGCGGGTGGTGGCGATGTTGAGCGACAGGCGCAGCATCGTCGCGATCAGCAGGATGGTGGGGAAGGACGAGAAGTCGAGCGGGCGCTGGATCCACAGCGCAACCATGAGGATCAGCACCGACAGGGCAATCGAGAAGGCGAGGCCGATGTCGATGAGGAAGGCCGGGATGGGCAGGAACAGCACTGCCAGAATGATGACGATGCCGAGCGCGAAGAAGACATCGCGCCCGTTGCGGGCCGTGCTCCCCGTCGAAATGGTTTCGCTGATCGCCATGGTCTGCCGTTGCCACCCTTGCGCAAGTTCTCTGTGAAACTAGCCGCTCAAACTTGCGCGAGGGTGGGGCGCAGGGTCAGTGCAGGTCGATCGGCCCCTTCGGCGTGACGATGGCCTGCTGGGCGCTGGTCTGCCGCTCGATCAGGCGGCGCACGCGTGGCCTTTCCGTGCCGCTGTGCAGGGCGCGGATACGTTCCGAAATCGCGGCATCGGCGAAGGTGGCGCGAGTGTTGTGGCGCACATATTCCAGCCAAGTCGGCGTATGGTAGCTTTCCATCCAGATGTCGGGATTTTCGAGATCGCGCGCCAGCGTCCAGTTGCGTGCGCCGTCGCGGCGGCGGATGCGCCCGCGCTCGGCCATCAGCTCGATGAACTCCGGCAGATCCTGCTCCTGAATGACATATTCGATCATGATGGCGATGGGGCCGCTGCGCGGCTTCAGGTCGAGGGACAGCAGCGGCTCGGTCCAGCGGTTGAGCGGATCGAGGTTCATGGTGGTCAGTTGCGGCAGGGGCACGGCAAAGCCGATGGCGCCGCCGGCGAGCATGGTCAGCGATGACGCAATCAGGGCCGTCTCCACGCCATGCGTTTCGGCGACCACGCCCCAGATCCAGCTTCCCAGCGCGATGCCGCCGAAAGTGGCCATCTGGTAGATGGAGAGGGCGCGACCGACCACCCAGCGCGGGGTCGACATCTGCACCGTCACGTTGAAATGCGACAGCGCCAGCACCCAGCAGGCGCCGCCGATCAGCAGGCCGGAGGCGGTCAGCCAGGCATAGGAGCTGAGTGCTGCGGTGAGCGCGCAGATGGCGAAGCCGACGAAAGCGCAACGCACCATCACCTCGCTCGACAGCATCTGGCGCAGGCGACCGCTGATCAGCGCGCCGCCGACGGCGCCAAGTCCGAATGCGCCCAGCATGATGCCGAAGGTAAGCGGCCCTCCCTGCACCAGATCGCGCGCGACCAGCGGCAGGAGGGCGAGAATGGAACCGCTGGTAAAGCCGAAGGTGGAGGAGCGCAGCAGCACCTTGCCGATATTGGGCGACATGGCGACATAGCGGATGCCCGCTCCCATCGCGGCCCCCAGCGTCTCGCGCGGCAGCTTGGAGGCGGGCAGGTTCGGCTTCCAGCGGGCAAGGACAGTCAGCAGGGCGATGTAGCTTGCGGCATTGACGGCGAAGGCCGCCGCGGCACCGGCCGCGGCGACGATGATGCCGCCGATGGCGGGACCGACCGAGCGGGTGAGGTTGAAGCCCATGGAGTTCAGGGCCACCGCTGCCGGCAGGTCTTCGCGCGGCACCATATCGCCCACCGAGGCCTGCCATGACGGGTTGTTCAGAGCCGTGCCGCAACCGATCAGGAAGGTGAAGGACAACAACAGCCACGGCGTGATGAGGCCCTTATAGGCGAAGATGGTGAGCAGAACGGAGACGATGAGCATGAAGCTCTGCGCCACCAGCATGACCCTGCGCCGGTCGAAGCTGTCGGCGATCGCACCGCAGGCCAGGGAAAACAGCATGATCGGCAGCGCCGTGGAAGCCTGAACAAGGGCCACCATATCCGACGAGGTGGTGATCGAGGTCATCAGCCACGCGGCGCCCACGCTCTGGATCAGGCCGCCGAAATTGGAGGCGAGGCTTGCTGTCCATACCGCACGGAATATTCCGTGCCTGAAAGGGGCGAGAGTGGAGCTTCGGTGGGTGTCGTGTTCGTCGTCGATCACTCGTTACGTTCCGCCGTGAGGCGGACCTTTTCAAAATCCGGGTTGCCCATGGCCGAATATATTGGGCGCAAATCGTTTCGGAGAAGTATGTTTCTAACATGGGCGCGTCGCGCCGCCGTGTCCAGTCTCGCCATGCGTGGACCGGTTCCGGAGAGCGAACTGGCACAGAAGGTTCGGACGAGAATCCGAACGCAAAGAAGCTGCTTTCGCGTCTTTCCCGGAAAGGCTCTAGAAGCCGTTCTCGACGCGTTCGAAAATGACGTTGGCAAAGGCCGAAATCTGGCTGCCGACGAAGGGTCCCGAGAGCGCCACCACAAGCATGATCGCCACGATCTTGGGCACGAAGGTCAGGGTGATTTCCTGAATCTGGGTCAGGGCCTGCACGAGCGCGATGCCGATGCCGACGACCATGGCCACAAGCACCACGGGCGCGGAGGCGACAAGCACCGTCCACACCGCATATTGCATGATGTCGAGCGCATCGGCTTCGTTCATGGCAAAAGCCCCGTCATGAGGGCGATCCGTTCAGGTCGTGGCCGGATCGGTATCGCCTGCCGGCGGCGCCGTGATGCTGATGCCGGGACCGACCAGAACCTGCTCTCCGGATTCCAGAACGGCCACCATGCCGTCGCTGAAGAGGCGCACTTCCTTGACGATGCCGGAAACCTCACCATCAAGCGAACTGATGGAATGCCCGATCAGGCTGGTCGCCTGCGACAGGCTCGACGCCTGCAGGATCTGGTCCAGCTTGGTGTTGGCCTGCATGGATTGCTCGACCTGCGAGAAGGTGGCGAGCTGGGCCACATACTGGGTGGAATCCATCGGCTGCGTCGGGTCCTGATTCTTCATCTGCGCGATGAGCAGCTTCAGGAACGAGTTGTAGTCCACCATGGCCTTGGACCGGGCCGAGGACGACTGGTTGGCGCCGGCAGGAATTGATGTGGTCATATCGACGTTCATGGTCAGCGTGCTCCCATGGCCAGCGGTTCGAAATCCCGCAGTTTTTCCCGGTCATTGCCGCCCTGCAGGGCGGCCTGCTCGGCCGGATAGAGTGAGCGTATGGTTTTCAGCGCGCCGTAGACGTCGCCTTCTGCGACCATACGGTCGACCTGCTTGAGGTGGGCCAGGATGTGCTCGTCCCCGAAACTGGCCAGCAGAAGCGGCAGCGACTTGCGGAACATGTCACGCGCGTCGGGGGCACCTTGCGGGTTCATCAGCATGACCTGAAGAATGAAATAGATCTGGCGCAGGGGCGTGCTGGCGTCTTCCGGCTGAAGCACGTGGTTTTCCAGCAGGAACTGAGCATCGTTCATGATCTCGATGGAGACCTTGCGGTCAGGGCGGATCACCGCGCCATTGATGTAGAGCTTCTCATTCGCCTTCAGGGACAGCTTGAGCGTGCTTTTCATTGGATGCCATCCCGGATGATCTGGGAGATCTCGATAATGCCCTGAAAATCGCTGGTGCGGCCCTGCCTGATGTCCTCGGCCTCGCGCAGCACCCACATGCCGATCGAGATGAGATTGGCGCGCAGTTCCTTCGGCAGGGCATTTTCGCCGGAGCCGAGATCCTCAAGCAGCGTCGCCCAGATACGTGCGGTGAAATGCAGCGCCTCCACGGCTTCGCGCGATTCCGCGCCGGCCGCGGCTGCGGCCGTCAGCATGTCGATCGACCGGCTGAGCAGCTGGCGCTCGCGGTCTTTGGCATCGGCCACCGAGTCGGTCTGAATGTCGGCGTAGGAGAATTGATACATCGCGAATTCGCCCCGTCAGGTGAGGTAGTTCAGCAGGCTGAGCTGGTTGATGCGCGCCGTCAGCGCGAAGGATGTCTGGATATGGCTCATCAGATCGTTGACGCGGTTGGCGGCCTCGTACGGGTCTATGCCCTCCAGTGCGATGATGTGCTTCTCGAACAGATCGATCTGGGTGTTGATGCGGGTGCTGGCATCCGATACGCGGTTCTGGATGATGCCGGTCTGCGATTGCAATTGCCCGAGATCGGCAATCGCTTCGCCGGCAAGCGCCTGCGCGCGCGTGGCGACGGCCATTTTGGCTTCCTGCGACAGGTTGCCCGAGAAAGCCTCGAAGGCGAGCGTCGCGGCCATGGCAACCTTGCGCAGACCCTCGTTGTTCGCGCTCACCGAGGTCTGCGTGGTCTCGTTCAGGGCTATGCGGCTGACGATCGCCTGATCCGTCGCGCTCGACCAGTTCGCTTCCCAGCCCGCACCCATAAACTGCGGTTCCACCACGCTGGTCATGAATGTTTCGATATCGGCGGCGGAAATGCCGGCGGCGGCGGGATCGTCCTTGGTGAATCCGAAATGGCTGAGGAAGGCGGCATCGAATGCGGCTTTGGCCGGCGAGGAGGATGACGTGTAGTCGTCGAGGGGACGAACGTCGGTGTTGGTGCCGGCAAACAGATATTCGCCATTCATGCTGGCGTTCAGCAATGTGGACAGCGATTGCAGCGTGGTGCTGCCGCTCTTCGATGTCACGCTGTCGGATGCATCGCCGGCGACGGCCACGGTCAGCACGTTCACGAGGTTCTGCGTTGCCGATACGATCTGGCCCAGCGAATCCTGCGTGGATTTGAGGCGGGCGGACACCAGGGCGTTGGAATCGACCAGCGCGTTCAGCCGGTCGAGGTCGCGGTGAAAATTCACCGCCTGCGCGCTTCGGGCCCCCAGCGCCAGCCCGGTATCGGCTACCTTGCCGGTGTCCATCTCTTTCTGGGCTTTGACCAGATCGACCTGCATGCGCATCTGCGAATAGCGCATCGCATTGGAGATGGCGGCTGATGAGACGGAAACTGCTTTCATGGTCAGACCGCGTTCAGCAGGGTTTTCAGCATTTCGTCCACCGTGCTGAGCAGACGGGCGGACGCCTGATAGGTGTGCTCAAGATCGAGCATGAGCGACATTTCGGTGTCGATGTTGACGCCGGTGGCATTGGAGAGCGCTTCGGCTGTGCGCGATGCCAGCGCCTCTTTCGTATCGGCCTGCGTGGTTGCCTGCTGGCGCGCATTGTCCAGCCAGCCAATGGCGCTGGCCGAGTAGGCCGTGACGCTTGAAGACGCCGTGATGCCCGAGGCTGGGCTGAACGTCATCGGCTGGTCGAGCCGGTCGCCAAGCGCAATCAGCCGGTCGGCGAAGGATGCCGTGCCCGCTGTGTTCGCAACATAGCCGGCGCCATTGGCTCCACCATCGCGCAGCAGGGTGACGTTGCCGCCCTGTTCGGGATCGAAAGCCGCATTGACCGAAATCTGCCCGGCAAGGCCGGTGACAAGAGTGCCGGGGACGCCCGGCGCGCCGTTCCATGTGAACAGGCCAGCGGCGTCGGAAAGGGGAGGCGCGCTTTCAGCAAAGGCGCTGATGAGGCCGCGCGCGATCTCGTCGAGCTGCGCCTGCATGGTCACGCTGGTGCTGTCGCGCAGTTGCAGCAGGCCCGCGAGCTTGCCCGATGCCTCATCGGTGCCGGGGGAAACCGGCACATTGTCGATATAGACCGTCGAGCCGGCCATGCCCGGCGAATAGGCAGCCGATGGCGCGAAAGAAACGGGGCGCGCCACCGTTTCAAACATGGTGATGCCGTTCGTGGTGGTGATCACCATGTCATTGTCGGCGCGCATATGCGTCGTCACCGGCACATGCCCGGCAATTCTCTTCAGCAGGGCGTCGCGCTTGTCGAGCGCATCCGACACATCGGTTCCGGTGCGGGTGCCGGAGACGATGGCCTTGTTGACGTCCTCGAACTGCGCCAGCAACTGGTTGAGTTCCGAGACCGAGGCGGCGATCTGGCTGTCGGCTTCGGCACGGAAGGCCTGTATGGCTTGCGTGCCGTTGTTCAGCGAGCGCACGGCCTGTTTTGCCGCGTCAACGACGGTTGCGCCGACATTCGGGTTGGACGGCGTCGTTGCATAGAGCTGCAGGGCATTGTGCAGCTTGCCGATGGCGCTGGAGGCCGACGAGGCGTTGTCGACGCCGTTGACTGCAAGTTGCAGCCGGTCGAGCCCGCTGGCCAGCGTGCTTTGTCCGCTCCAGGCCGAAATGGCGGTGATGTTCTGGCGGAAGAGTTGCTGGTCGACGGCGCGCTGGATGGTGACCATGCGCGCGCCGGGCGCGGTGCTGACAACCACGCCGGTGCGGCGCGCATAGTCGGGGTTCGACGCATCCGCCACATTCCGCGTGACAACGCTGGTCTGGCGCGACGTGGAAAGAAGCGCAGATTGAGCGATGCTGAGTGCGGATGAAAGTGACATGCTGCGGTTTTACGGCTGACGCCGCCTTTATCTCTTGAGGTTGACGAGAACGTCCATGAGTTCCGAGCCGGTCTGGAACACCTTGGAATTGGCCGTATAGCTGCGCTGCGCGGCGATCATGTCGGTCAGCTCCTCGGCGATATCGACATTGGAGTTTTCCAGTGCGCCCGAAACGATAGACCCGCGCGTCTTTTCATTGGCAAGGCCGATGCTGACATCCCCTGACTCACTGTTGGCCGCGAAGACGTTGCCGGGCAGAACGGTCAGACGGTCGGGGCTCGGAACCTCGGCCAGCGGAATGGAGAACAGCTTTTCGATCGTGCCGTTGCCATAGATGGCCGACACAACGCCATCCTTGCCGATCTCGATCTTCTCGATGGCGCTGCCGGCGTAGCCATCGGCATTCTGCACGACCGACGGCTGGGTGCCGCTCTCGGTCATCTGGGAAAAGTCGAGATCGATGGCCTGTCCGCTCGGCAGGGACAGGGACAGCGGCGTGACAGCCGGATCGATGGCTCCCGTTACCGGATCGAAGGTCAGATTCGTGGTTCCCAGCGCGCCGGAGGAATAGGGAAAGCCGCCGCCCGGAGCCGCATCGGCGCGGTCGAAGACTGCGACCTCCCATGTGCCGGCGCCGGTGTTGGTGAAATGCACATCGAGGATGCGCTGGGTACCCTGCGCATCATAGACGACGAGCGAGGAGCTCACCGTGCTTTGCGCCGATACGCCGTTCGCAGACGGCAGGTTGGCCGGCGGCACCGGAGTGGAGCCGGTGGGCACGCTGCCCTGAAAAGCGCCTTGCGTGGTGGCCTTCGCCGGGATCTCGCCTTGCGGAACGGCGACGGGAACGAGGCTGCCATAGTCGGCCGAACCGGATGCGGGCGTAAAGCCGTAAGGGTAGGCCATGAGCTGGAAGCCGGCCGCATTGACCAGACGGCCCTGACCGTCGGGCACGAAGGCCCCGGCACGGGTCAGGAACTTGGTGCCGCCGGGATCCTGCACGACAAAGAAGCCGTTGCCGTCCACGGCAAGGTCGGAGGCGGAGGTGGTGTATTTGTGGATGCCCTGCTGGCTGATCGAATTGATCACCGTGGTGGTGACGCCGCCCGATGTATAGCTGCGCCCGGTATTGGGCATGACCATCGACGAGAATTCGGTCGAAGCGCGCTTGTACCCGGTGGTGTCGGAGTTGGCGATGTTGTCGGCGGTCGTGGCCAACTTGCTCGACTGGGCCGCCATGCCGGAAACGCCGGTACGCATCATTCCGTAGAGGCTCATTGAGACGTCTCCTCAGGTCCACCTTGTGTGGCGGGCAGGATAGACCGTCTGTCTTGCGCGAAGCTGGCGCGGGCCTGACCTTGTGTCGCGCCTTCCTGCTTCACAGAACCAGCCGGTAGCCAAGGAAGCGCTTGGACTCGATGGGGTCGTGCCCCAGCCTTTCCCGCAGCTTCTTGCGCAGTTTGGAGATGTGGCTTTCGACCACGTTCTCCTCCACCTCGTCATCGAAGATGCCGTAGATGGCGTTGAAGACCTGGGTCTTGGTGACGCGGCGGCCGCTGTTGGCAGCCAGATATTCCAGAATGCGGCGCTCGCGGCGCGGCAGCGGCAGGGGCTGACCGTCGATCTCGGGATCGCGCCCGTCCATGAAGATGCGCATCCGGCCGACCTCGGTGTAATCGGGCTCGGTCTCGGCGCGGCGGCGTATGGCGCTGATGCGCGCCAGAATCTCGCGGATGTGGACGGGTTTGCGCACCACATCATCGACGCCGGATTCAAACAGCTTGAGGGTATTTTCCAGTGAATTGTGTTCGCTGAGCGCGATCACCGGAGCGCCGGTACGGCCACGGATCTGGCGCGGCGATACGCTGCCTTCGCGGCAATCACCGATCAGGAAAGCGCTGACGGAGCGGAGGTCGTCTTCCCGCGCACTCGTCACCCACTCGTCGAAGTCGTCCGGCGCGAAGCCCGTGCAGGCAACGCCTTCCCTGTCAAAAAGTGAGTTGAAACCCGCAGTTACGAGTTCTCGTTCGTCCACGACAACGATCATCGGCCCGCCTTCCGAATCAATTTCAATAACCCCAAAAAAAGGGTTAACGGCCGGCCTGATTCCTGACCAACCTTCAATTTTTGCGACCATAATTTTGGGGAGTGATAAACGCTGGGGTTGTGGCGTTATTTTTGGGATTTTGACCCGTTTCAGCACAGTTTCGACCAGAATGCCCTGATCGGCTACAACTCACTGGCGGCAAAAGCTGCGTGCGTTGTCCGTCCACTTGCCGAAGCCGACCGCCACCATGTTGGTGATGACACGGCAAACATAGGTCTTCTGCGCGGGGTCGTTATCGGGGCCGGCGTGGTAACGCGCCACCGCCATCGACCAGGTGGAGTGGCGGGCATGAAGGCTGAGCAGGAAGCGGGCGGCGTAATCCACGTTGCGGCGCGGATCGAGCATGTCTTCGATGCTTCTGAACTGGTTTCCGTGGTAGTGATGATTGATCTGCATACAGCCCAGATCGATCAGCTTGCGTCCCTCGCGTTTGGCTTCATGAAAGGCCGAAACGGCTTCGGTGCGATTTTTCGGAAACAGCGCTTTCCCTTCTATATTCAGGGCGTTGGGTTGCAAGCTGCCTTTTCTGCCGGTCTCCGTCAGCCCGACGGCATAGAGGATGCCGGCGGGAATATCGTAGCGTTGCGAGGCCCGCAATATCTCCTTCTCGCAGGAGTTCGTGGCTGCTTTTGCCGGAGCAGGCGACAGATCATATATAGAGATCGCCAGCAGTGCCGCCGCGAGAAGACGCAGCTGGCGTGCTGGTTTTCTCATGCCTGTCTGCATTGTTTCCGGATGCATGTCGTTCCCCCCGGGAGCTGTCATGGCCCGATTGTCCGGACTGAAAGTCAGAAGCTTGCCGATCCGGCATGTTCATTTCCGCAGGGCGACCGGCAGGCGTCGCTGTTGCGGAAGGCTGCAATATCGTCACCTTTCCGATGTCGAATCCCAGATCGCGCATGGCGCGTGTGATGGTTTCACTGTCCGACGACAGCCGATGCCATCCCTCATGCGTGTCGGGAATGATTTCAACCATGAGTTGATTTCCCGACAGATGCAGGCGGGCGCTGATCATGCCGAGTTCAGCCGGATGCAGCTCGATCCGCAGGCTTTGTGCCGGGCCTGAGGGTTTTGGAGTGGAAAAAGACGCCGCCGATTGCAGGGATTGGGTCTGCCGAACACCTTCTTCGCCCGCCAGCACCTCGACCAGAGCCGCAACCGTGGGGTTTATGTTTACGGAAGCAGGAGCGGCGAAGGTTTGCACGGACGTTACCGTCACCCTTTCGGGATGCTTTTCGTGGAAAGTTTCTTCGGGCCGCTGATCGGGAAGCGATGCGGACAGGTCCGGTGTAGATTTGCCGGGAGCAGCCGGGGTGCTATCGGTCGTGCCGCCATCCATGAGCGCAATGGCGTGTTCAGGTCTGTTATCCGTGCGGATGCCGGAAACCCCGCGCTCCGCTTGGTCGGGCTTAGGCGCTTGCGTCATCCCGATCCCGTCTTCCGGCACTGTGTCTGCTGGGAGATTTTCCTCGCCGGTCGCGGCTGCACGTTCGATTTCACGCAGGCTGATGAGCAATGGCAGACGATCGCCTGTGGCTCCGACATGGGCCGGATAGTCCTGCTGTCCGGCTGGCGGAACGGCCTCCATGGAGGCTCCGCTGTCGGTGTCTGCGATATCCTCCGCGGCGTCGGATTTTTCCGAGCAGAGGACAGCTCTGGCCTTTGCTGGAAAACCGGTATCGCCCCGCGCCGAACCATTGCCGGCGTCGATCAGGCCCTCAAAGGAGCCGGTTTCTTTTGCTTCACCTTTTTTGGGTGCCGCAGTGGGGTGAGCGGATGGCGCAACCGTGGCTTGACCTATGCTGGCATTCATAACGGGGCCGTTCCAAGCAACTGGTCGATCTTTCCGATGGCACGCCGCGTTCTGGAGATTGCCTCATCCGTCTGGTCTGGTTTCGCAGGCGGCTGCGCGTCCAGTGCGACGGCGGGGGAGGCTGCTTCAGACGGTACAGGTGCAGGCGTGTTTCGGGCCGATGCCGGTTCGGGCATGATGCCTTCGACGAGTGGCAGTTCAGCCTCATCCTGTGCGGTGATCGCATGGGGAGCGGGTGCTGCGGGGTTTTGCTTTACCGCCTTTGCAGGAGGGGACGTAAAGACACCGGCCGGTGGCGCGATCACTTCGCTGGTGACGGTACGCACGGCATCGAGCAGCATCCGGTCGCCGGGGGAAAGCTGGTTTCGATCTATGCCGCGCAGTTTCTTCGCCAGGTCTTCCGCCGGTTCGTCCGCCACTTTGGACAATCCGGAATAGAGCTGCGTGCGGGCATCGTTGCCGCCTGCCTCGCCCTTGCCGGATTTCGCTTTCGCGGCGGAGAAGGCCGACAGCTGGGCAAGCCCCTCGATCGCTGCTCCGCGTGCGATGCGCAACCAGATCACATGCCTGCGCTCCGCATCCATCATCGAAACGATTTCGTCGAGCTTGCCGCGGCCGATGACGGCATCGAAGGCGACCGCCCCGGTCACGAAGGAATCCGCAAACTGGCTCGCATAAGGCGAATGCAGGAAACGCGCCACATACTGGGTTGAAGCGCGGGTGAAACGCTCCGCATCCGACATGCTCACCGCGATGGCGATGGAGCGGCGCAATGCGGCTTCCTCGACCAGCGTGCCGGGAGCCAGAAGCCGCGCCCGGTCGAGCAGTTCCAGCGCTGTTTCCGGCTGTTCCCGCGCCAGAAGCGATCCTTTGACAAGGCACACGAAGGTGACGATATCATCGGAAAGCGCATTCATCTCGATGCTGTCGAATGCTTTCAGGGCGGCGGCCGGATCGCCTTCCAGATAGGAAATCACCGCATCCGCCAGCGCCTGATCAGCCTTGTCGAGCTTCAGGCGGGCAATGGCTTCCTGCAAGGTGGCGGGGTTGCCGCCGCTCATGCCGTAAACCAGAAGCGCACGAAAATTGCGTGGTTCGGAATAAGCATCGGTGCCGGCCTGCCGCAGGCGCGCGTCGGTAAGCTCGAGCAGCTTGGCCTGCATCGGCAGTGCTGCATGGTCGCCGCCAGCGATCCGGTCCTGCACCAGCTGCAATGAGCGCACCAGCTGGAAGGGCTGCAAACCTTCGCTTGCAGTGGCTGCATTGGCAGGCAGGGCAAGACCGATACCCGTCGCGCAGATCAGCCAGAGGTGCAGGCGAAACCTTTTCATCCCTCAGGCTCCAGAAGGATGGCAATGCGGCGGTTGACGGCGGCGAAAGGATCGGTGGCGTTTCTCGGCATCCTGTCGGCAAAGCCGGAGACTTCCCTGATGCGCTTTTCGTCGATGCCGCCGCGCAGCAGCATGTAATAAGCGGCGTGGGCGCGGGCCGTTGAGAGGCGCCAGTTGTCATAGGAGCCGCTGCGGAACGGGCGGGCGTCGGTGTGGCCCTGTATCGACAGTTTGCCTTTCTGCGCGCTGAGGATCTTGCCGATCTTGTCCATGGCGATCACCAGTTCGCGCCGGGGCGTTGCGGCGCCGATCTCGAACATGCCGAAATCGAGCTGGTCGGTTATGGTGAGCACCACGCCGCCCTCGGTGGCTTCCACGGAAATGCCGTCGCCGATCTTGTCGCCCGCGCCGAAAGCCTGTTCGATCTTGCCACGGATTTCCGCTGCCGCCTGTTCAGCCTGCTGCGCGCGGTCCGGTCCCACCTCAGTGGCCATGGCCGGAACTGCCGTTTCCTGCGGAGCTTGCTTTGAGGCTGTTTCTGCGGGGCCTTCGTCACTGCTTTTTTGGGCGGCAGCGTCGGTCGAGGCTTCCCGCTGTGCCGCCTCTGCTTTCGGGGCCTCCGCGCTGGCCTCGGCGAGCGGATCCGTCATTTCCTGGGACCAGAAATCGGGAGCGAAAGGATCGCGGTAGAACTCGCCGCCGGAAGCGCCGGAGGCTGGTCCCGCATTCTGCCTGCCGCCATCGCCTTTTTCGCTGACGTTCTGCATCTGCCCCGTTTCGGCCGCGATTTCGGCCAGCACGGCATACGGGTTGGCAAACAGGGCCTCGTCCGGTGACAGCATAGCCGACCCCGGACCTTCCATCTCGTTGCGTTCGGCAGACGAACCGGGATTGCCTACACCTTCGGCGCCTGTCGTCGCATGGGCTTCAAGGGGATCGTTTTCCGCTCGTCCCGAAGAACCGGGACCGGTGCCGAGATCCTCAAGGCCCTTGCGGTTGGCGTTGCGGTCGATCAGCTTGATCGGGTTGAAGTAGCTCGCCACCGCCGCACGCGTCTGTTCATTGGCGGCATTGATCAGCCACATGACCAGAAAGAAGCACATCATCGCGGTCATGAAATCGGCGAATGCGATTTTCCAGACGCCGCCGTGATGCGCTTCATCCTCATCGTGCCTGCGGCGCACGATGATGATTTCCTGCCGTGGTTCGGTGGTCTCGTTGCTGCTCATGACAGCATTCCGGAGAGTGCCGCCGACCATTCGTTCATGCGGGTTTCGATGACGGTTTCATCGATGGAAACGGTCAGGTCGAAGCCGGGGGCTTCGGTGAAGGCCAGCCTGCCGGCGCGTTCTCCCAGCATCTTGCTGAAGGTTTCAAACAGATGGACGGGGCCTCGCACCTCGATACGCATGGCCTCTGTATCGGCAAGCGTGGTGGCGACCGTTCTGGCAAGCTCGGCCAGTGAGCGCTCGCGCAGCGTTTCGGTGAGCACGCCGCCTATGGTGCGGGCAGCGGCAGCGCCCATCGCCTCGCACAGCTGATCCTGCAACTGGTCCATGCGCGCCGAGACGAGCTCGCCGAGGTCCGTGCCGAGGCTTTGCAGGAGGGCCTGCGCCTCAAGTGCTGCGTTTTCGCGTTCCACTGCCAGCTGGGCCGCATGTTCCTGCGCCATGCGTTCTCCAAGCTCCGCTTCCGCCCGGAAAACTGCCTGAGCGATCAGCGCATCGACGTCCGGCGCGGCCACTCGCGCTTCGGCCGAGGCATGAACAGGTTCATGCCGGGCGTTGTCATTGGACCGGCCGAAATCAGGCAGGAAATCCCAGAGAGCGGCTGCGGACATCAGGCGGCAGCCTCTGAAACGGTGGAAGCTGCTTCAGCGGCAGCCCATTTGCGCAGAATCTGGGCGGTGCGTTCTTCATTGAGGTCGACCATACGGGCAAGGCGCTCCTGCGGGGCGGGGCGAAGCCGGCGGCTGATGTCGTCGATCGGGGCAGGGGAGGTTGCGCCCATATTGGTGAGTGCGGGCGGCTCTTCTGCGCCGGCGGCCATGTCGGGCGTCGGCAGCGAGCGCTGCACGTCCTCGAAGCTCGGGGCTGCAAGGGCTGTCGCAGGCTTCGCAGTCAAGGCGGCCGCCATGGGCCGAAGGCCGAAGAAGGCGACGAGGAAGGCAACAGCCACGAACGCTGTCGCGTTGATGAGGGTGCCGGTGTATTTGCCCATGGCATCCATGACACCGGGCTGAGGCAGGGCTTCGCCGTCGAGACCATCGATGAACTCCACTGCCGACACGTCGATGACGTCGCCGCGCTTTTCATCAAAGCCGGTGGCCGATGCGACGACCTTGCGGATTTCCGCCACGCGCTCCTCAAACTGCTGAGGCGTTGCATTTTCTCCGAGAATCGACAGCAGCCGGTGCTGGTTGACAACCACGGCGACCGACATGCGGTCGACTGTATAGCCGTTCGAAATGGTGGCGACGCGGCGCGAATTGATCTCGTAATTGGTGATTTCCTCGCGCCGGTCGTTCTGCGAGCTCGATTGCGGCCCGTCGGAACTGACCGCCTGCGTTTCGGGCAGGTTCTGCTCGACGCTGGTCGGCGAGGCGGTCTGGCGCTGGCTGCTCGCTTCGTTGTTGCGCACGCTCTGAACCGATCGCTCTACGCGCGAGGCCGGATCGAAGATGGTTTCCTCGATCTGTCGGGTGTCTGTGTTGACGTTGGCTTTCACGCTGGCGCGGAAATTGTCGGTGCCGAGATAGGGGGTCAGCGCGCGGCGGATGTTGTCCTCGATCTGGGCCTCGACGGTCTGCTCCACGCCAAGCGAGCGGACGGCGCTGGTGTTGGATGGATCGTCTCCGGCAGCCAGCAGGTTGCCGGCGGAATCAAGCACGGTCACCTTTTCCGCGCCCAGGCCGGGAACGGCGGCCGCAACCAGATGACGGATCGAGCGCGCTGTCTTACCGCCGTCGGTTCCGGCGTAGCGGATCACTACCGAGGCGGATGGCTGCTGCTCTTCGCGGCGGAAATTGGCGCGCTCCGACATGACGATGTGAACGCGCGCCGCCTTGATGCCGGCCAGCGACTGGATGGAGCGGGCGATTTCACCTTCCAGTGCGCGAACGCGGGTAATCTGCTGCATGAAGGAGGTGAGGCCGAGCGACCCGACATTGTCGAACAGCTCGTAGCCGGCATTGGCGCTGTTGGGCAGGCCCTTTTCGGCCAGCAGCATGCGGGCGCGGGCGGTGTTGCCGGATGCCACCAGAACGCTGGTGCCATCGGAGCCCACATCGAAGGCGATGCCAGCTTCGCCCAGAACCATGCCGATCTGGCTCACGTCCTGCCGCTCCAGCCCGACATAGAGCGTTTCGTAAGCGGGGCGGTTCAGATAGATCGAGCCGACCACGATCGTGGCCATGATCACAGCCGCCATGGCGCCCATCAGCGCCAGGCGCTTCGTGCCAAAACCCTTGAGGTTTTCGATGATTGTCTGGATCTGTTCCGGCACTGCCCCACGGCTCCCGCATATTGGCCAGTTCAGAGCCTAGCTGCCGAAGCTTGTGCGAAAATGAAATCGGGCCGCCTGTGCAGCGGCCCGTTCATGCCGAAGTGGGGGCGCTTACCGTCAGCCCTTGAACAGGGCGAGGATGTTCTGCGAATTGGTGTTGGCGATCGAGAGCGACTGGATGCCGAGCTGCTGCTGGACCTGAAGCGCCTGAAGGCGGGTCGATTCCTTGTTCATGTCGGCATCGACAAGCTGGCCGACGCCCTTTTCGATGGAATCCATCAGCTTGGACACGAAATCCTTCTGCATGTCGATGCGGGCTTTGGCAGCGCCAAGCTCTGCCGCCGCATTGGTCATCTTGCCCAGAGCCGATTCGATGTCGGTGAGCAGATTGTCGAACTTGGTGGATTCGTCGGCACCGGTCACGCCGGCAAGGTTGTTCAGGTCGATGTTGAGGATCGACACGCCGGAGGCGGTGCCCGTGGTGTCGAGGATGCCTGTTCCCGCGGCGGGTGGCGTCACGCCGGAATCGATCAGCCTGATATTGGTGAATTCGATGTCGATGGTGGTGGTGGAGACCGCACCGCCGGAATCACGGTTATAGGCCGAGATGATCGAAACCTTGCCGGTGGCGCCGGTCGTCTGGAGAAGATTGGAGCCGGCATAGGAAGCGCCGCCGATGCTATCACGCAACTGGGCGACGTAGGTGTCGATCTCGGCCTGGATCTTGGCGCGTTCCTCGACGCCCGAAGCCTTCGCGAGCAGCACCTTCTGCTTGATCTTGTCGACAACCGTATGCGCGGAATTCATCGCTGTATAGGCGGTGTCGACCTTGCCGGCTCCGAGTCCCAGTGCATCCTGAACCACGGAATTGGCCTGATTGTCCGAACGCATGGTGGTGGCGATCGACCAGTAGGCGGCGTTGTCGCTGGCGTCCGCGACGCGATAGCCCGTCGATATACGGGCTTGTGTCTGCTCGAGAGCCTTGTTCGTCGCGCTCAGGCTTTGCAAAGCCGTCATTGCGGATGCATTCGTCATGATGCTCGACACTGGTGCTACCCCTCGGTCAACAGGCGTTCCGTTCGCCACGTGGCGAAACTTTCGGTTAACCATAATTACGAATTCGTGGTTAACAGACGATTAAAGCCGGCGGCGTGGGGTGGCAGAAAAAGAAAGGCCGCGCTTGCGAAGAAGCGCGGCCTTTCAGTTTTCAGGGTTCCGGCCGTGGCCGGACTGCTTTTAGCGGAACAGCGACAGGATCTGCTGCGAGTTGCCGTTGGCGATCGACAGCGACTGGATGCCGAGCTGCTGCTGGACCTGAAGGGCCTGCAGACGGGTCGATTCCTTGTTCATGTCGGCGTCGACGAGCTGGCCAACACCCTTGTCGATCGAGTCGGAAAGGCTCGACACGAAGGAGGACTGCAGGTCGATGCGGGCCTTGGCGGCGCCGAGTTCGGCAGCACCGGTCGACATGGAGCTGAGAGCTTTTTCGATGTCGGTGAGCATGTTGTCGAAGGCAGCCGATTCGGTCGAGACGTCGCCGGCCGTGTAGCCTGTGACACCGGTCAGATCGGAAACGCTCAGGTTGAGGATGCTCTTGGTCGAGGCCGTTCCGTCCTTGTCGAGCGTGCCGGTGCGGGCATCGGCAGCGGTCGGGTTGCTGTCGATCAGGCGGGTTTTGCTGAAATCGACGTCGATCGTGCCGGTGGTGACGGCGCCGGTGTCATCGCGATTGTAGGAGGTGATGACGTTCAGCTGGGTGGCAGTGCCGGCGGAATCGGTCTTCAGCAGGTTGGAGCCTGCGTAGTTGGCGCCGCCGATATTGTCCTTGAGCTGGGCCTGATAGGTGGCGATCTCGGCCTGGATCTTGGCGCGGTCTTCCGTGCCGGCGGTCTTGGCCAGCAGAACCTTTTCCTTGATCTTGTCGACCACCTCGATGGCCTTGTTCATGGCCGTGTAGGCGGTGTCGATCTTGCCGGCGCCGAGGCCGAGCGAGTCCTGAACGACCGAATTGGCCTTGTTGTCCGAACGCATGGTGGTGGCGATCGACCAGTAGGCGGCGTTGTCGGAAGCGGTGGCGACGCGGTAGCCGGTGGAAATGCGGCTCTGCGTGGTCTCGAGCGCCTTGTTGGTGGCGTTCAGGCTCTGAAGCGCGGTCAAAGCCGAGGAATTGGTCATGATACTGGCCATGGATACACATACCCTGATTTTACTGGAAATCTGACATACCGGGTCGACCGGTATGACGGTACGGCATCATGCCAATGATCTGCTGAGCGCGATCACCCGCCATTTCCGGAACTATGGCGGAAAGTTGCTTCGAAAAGCATAAGCAACATGGTTAACAGATGGTAAGTGCTGCTTTTTTCGGTTCAGCTGAACGATCGCACCAGCGAGCCGACAAGCAGGTTCCAGCCATCGATCAGCACGAAGAACAGAAGCTTGAACGGCAGGGAAACCACGGTGGGCGGTAGCATCATCATGCCCATGGCCATGGTGATGGTGGCCACGATCAGGTCGATGACGAGGAAGGGAAGAACGATCAGGAAGCCGATCTCGAAACCGCGCCTGATCTCGGAAATCATAAAGGCCGGCACCAGAATGCGCAGGTCGACCTCTTCGCGCGACACGGTCTGTCCGCGCTCGCGGGCAAGGTCGGCGAACAGGTCGAAATCCTTGTCGCGCACATTCTCCAGCATGAAGGTGCGGAACGGGTCGGCGATCTTGCCCATCGCCTCGGCCTGTTCGATCCGGTTGTCCATCAGTGGCTGCACGCCTTCGTTCCAGGCGCGGTCAAAGGTGGGCGCCATGACATAGAAGGTCATGAACAGCGACAGCGAGATCAGGATCAGGTTGGCCGGGGTGGATTGCAGGCCGATGCCGGCGCGCAGGATCGAGAAGGCGATGATGAAGCGGGTAAAGCTGGTCACCATGATGAGCAGGCCGGGCGCGACCGACAGCACCGTGATCAGGCCGAACATCTGGATGATGGTGCCGACCGTGGAGCCGCTCATCTGGCCGATGCCGCCGAGATCGATCTGCTGCGCCAGCGCGTTGCCGGTCATGGCAAACAGGCCTGCGACGGCCACAGGAACTATGCCGGCAAGTGCCGAAGTTTTCACTCGAACAAGCGTTTTCATTCGAATACGAGCGTCCTGATCAGCACGTCGCGGACCCTGCCGTCGGTGCGCAGCATGGCTCTCTCACGCAGGTCGGCCTTGAGGTGCTGGAGTCCGCTCGGACCTTCCGCCTGATGCATCTTCAGGGTGCGCATGAAGGCCAGAAGATCCTGATGGACCATCGCGGCCGTCTCTGTCGGCAATTCCTTTTCGATCAGCAGTGAAACGTCCATACGCACCCATATGTCCATGGGAGCTGCCATGTTGGTGGTGATCGGCGGCAGGTCCTGCGTGATCAGCTTCAGGCCGGACGTGGCGATAGCCGGCTGGGACGCAGTCTGCGCGGCGGGTGGTCGCGGCGTCTGTGGCTGCTGGCTTTTCAGATAGACGCCCGCACCCCAGCCGATGCCGAGCGCCGCGACTGTGAGACCGGCCAGCATCGCGATCTGGAGGATGATCGACGGACCCTTCTGCGTCGGTGCGGGTGCGGTATCTGCCATCGCCATGGTGTTTTCCCTAGAACGGCAGGACCTGATCCAGGATCTGCTGGCCATAGGCCGGCTGCTGGATCTCGGAGATGCGCCCGCGTCCGCCATAGGAAATGCGGGCTTCGGCGATGCGCTCGTAGGAAATGGTGTTCTTCGCGCCGATGTCGGACGGGCGTACGATGCCGGCGATATGCAGCACGCGCAGCTCGGCGTTGACGCGCACTTCCTGCGATCCCTTGATCATCAGATTGCCGTTGGGCAGCACTTCCGTCACCACGGCGGCGACGTTGAGCGTAATGGTCTCCGACCGTTCGGTCGCGCCGTCCGCGTTGGTGACAGTCTTCGACTTCAGGCTGCCATCGCCGGAACCACCAGTCGAGGATCCGTCCCAGCCGACATCGGCCTCGAAACCCAGTGTCCGGCTGGCGGTGCGGCTGCGGTCGTTCTGGTTCTTGAAGCGCGCGCGGTCGTTGATCTTGATGTTGACGGTGAGAATGTCGCCGGCGCGGAGCGCGCGCGGATCGGTGAACAGGCGGCTCTGGCGATCGTCCCACAAGGAGAAGCGCTTGACCGGCTTGGCCGGCGTTTCCGGATACTGGTAGACCGAGACGCTGCCGCCCTCGATGCCGGAGCCGACCGGGGAGAGAGCCGGCTCCTTGTTGACCTCGCGCAGGTCCGTGGCGCAGCCGGCCAGCGCCGAACAAGCGAGGATGAGTGCGAGCCTTCGCATCATGAGGGGTCCGTCCTGCGTGCTGCGCTGGCCATGACGCTGGTGAGAATGGCTGCGGCCTTCTGGTTCATTTCGTTGAGAATGACGCTGGCCTTGCGGGCATCCAGCTTCATCAGGATCGCGGCGGCGAGATCCGTCTCGACCATGGCGAGACGCTCGGCGGCGGCATCGGGCTTCATGCCGGCATAGATGGAGACAACGCTTTCCTCGGCGCGGGCGAGGAACAGCTCGCGGCGCTTGAGCCATGTCTCATATTCGGCCCGCTTGTCTTCCAGAGCCTTGATGCGCTTGTCGACCTCGCCCTGCAACTGCTTCAGCTCTTCGGCCTGCAGCGCATAGCGGCGGTCGCGCGCGGCATCGGCGATGTTGGAGCAGAAGCGCTGCACTTCGCTGGCATTGCTGTCGGGAAGGGGCGTTGCCTCACGCTGCAACTCTTCCAGGGCAACCGTTTCCGGCGCGCCCGGCAGCACCTGACGAACTTCTGCGCCCGTCGCCGGCAGAACGGTCAATGCCAGGAGAGTGGCGAGAAGAAGCGGAGCGGGGCGGGGTTTGATCACGGACATGGTCATTGCACCACGAGATCGGCCTGAAGGGCGCCGGCGGTTTTGATGCCTTGCAGGATGGCGATGATGCCGTCGGGCTTCACACCAAGGCGATTGAGCCCCGAAACGAGTGTTTGCAGATCGGGGCCGTCAAGCATGGCGACCCGCGCATCGGGCGTGAAGATGCCGATCGCGGTGTCGGGTTCCACTGCCGTGACACCCTTGGAGAAGGGTTCCGGCTGGACGATGCGCGGCGCTTCGGTGATGCGCACGGTCAGCGTTCCGTGGCTGATGGCGACGCGCGAAATGCGCACCTGATTGCCGATGACGATGGTGCCGGTGCGCTCGTCGATCACCACGCGCGCCGGGGTGTCGGACTGGATGACGAGATTTTCGATTTCCGCGTAGAAGCGGGCGACCGATATGTTCTTCGGCTTGCGGATGGAGACGGTGCGGGCATCCTGCTCGGCGGCGACGCGAGCCCCGAAACGCTGGCGCGTATAGGCGTTGATGGCGTCGGCGATGCGCACTGCGGTCGAGAAATCGGGATTGCGCAATTGCAGGGTAAGAATGGCCTGATCGCCGAATTCGGCTGCCACCGAGCGTTCGACGATGGCACCGTTCGGCACGCGGCCGGCGGTCGGAACGCCCTGCGTCACCTGCTCGGCCTGTCCCTGCGCGCTGAAACCGGAGACGATCACCGGACCCTGGCCGACCGCATAGATCTCGCCATCCGCCGCTTTCAGCGGGGTCATGATCAGCGTGCCGCCGGCCAGCGAGGTGGCGTCGCCCATGGACGAGACGGTCACGTCGATGCGCGCGCCGGACTGCACGAAGGGCGGCATGTTGGCCGTGACGATGACGGCGGCGACGTTGCGGGCGCGTGCGCTGCCGCCTTCGGTGGCGATGCCGAGATTTTCCAGCATGGCGCGGATCGACTGCTCGGTGAAGGGCGAGTTGCGCAGCGTGTCGCCCGAGCCGGCAAGGCCGATGACGAGGCCGTAGCCGACGAGCTGGTTGTCGCGGGCGCTCTGCAATTGCGCAACATCCTTGATGCGCGCCGCGATCTGTCCCGGCGGCAGATTGCTGGGAGCGGGGGCGACCTGAAACATGCGGGCGGTTTCGGCCGGATCGTAATCGTCGTCTATCGGTCCGCCTTTCTGGGCGGCGATGGCGCGTTTCTGCTCCCGCGTCAGCCCGTCGGCCATCAGCGGCTGCAACGGCATCAGCACGGCAAGAGCAAGGATGATGGCGCGCTTCATGCGTCCACCCTGACGCTGCCGTCTTCCATCACCGTGCCGGTCAGCACCTTGCCGCTGTCGATGTTGCGCACCTTCACCACATCGCCCGGCGAACCGGGCTGCAAGGTTACCGCGGCGATCGAAATGGTGAGCCCGCCCGCGACGAAGCTCACCTGAACCGTCGCCCCTTGCTCAAGCATCCAGGCGGAGCGCACCGCGGAGACGGGAATGTAGCGGCCGGGCAGCAGGGTGCGACGGGCGACCTTGCCATCGAGCTCGGGAAGCGTGGTGGCAACGGCGGCGGGCTTTATCTTGCCGGGAACCAGCGTCACCTCTTTCAGGGTGCCGGCACTGATCGTTTCGCCCGGATAGATCACGCGGTTCGGGATCAGCACGACCTCCTGCGCCCATGCCGCCGTCCAAGCAGGCACGCAGGCCGCCGTCGCCATGGCGGCGGCGATGACGGTGCGGCGAAGGGCAGACGAGAATGAGCGCGTGGCAGGCATGGCAGCTTACCTGAGATTCCTTGAAACGGTCGAAGCCATTTCGTCGGCGGCCTGAATGACCTTGGAATTCATTTCATAGGCGCGCTGCGCCGAGATCAGTTCCGTGATTTCCTTGACCGGATCGACGTTGGAGCTTTCCAGATGGCCCTGTTCGATGGTGGCGAAGCCCGGATCGCCAGGAACGCCGGTGATGGCCTGCCCCGAAGCGGGCGTTTCCTGAAAGAGGTTTTCGCCCAGCGGCGCCAGACCGGCCTCATTGGCGAAATTGGCGATCTGGAGCTGGCCGAGTTCCTGCAGGGCGGCCGCATCCTCGAACCGGGCAAAGACCTGTCCGGTCTTGTTGACGATGATCTCGACCGCATCCGAAGGCACGTTGATGGCGGGAATGACCGCGGCGCCGTCCAGCGTCACGAGCTGTCCCTCGCCATTGGTGTTGAAGGCGCCGGCGCGGGTGTAGAGCGTGCCGCCGTCGCTGCCTTCGATCTGGAACCAGCCCTTGCCGACGAGCGCGAGGTCGAAATTGTTGCCGGTACTGGTGAGCGGCCCCTGTATGTGAACGTTGCGCACCGCAGCCGTCTTGACGCCGAGGCCGATAGACACGCCTTCCGGCACGATCGAAGCGTTGGCGCGGTTCGGCACGCCGGGCGCGCGGTCGACCTGATAGAGCAGGTCGGAGAACTCGGCGCGGGCGCGCTTGTAGCCGGTGGTGTTGATGTTGGCGATGTTGTTGGCGATGACTTCCAGATTGGTCTGCTGGGCGTTCATTCCGGTGGCGGCGATGGCGAGTGCTTTCACGGTGCGGCTCCTAGATGCTCATCCGGCTGACTTCGAGATAGGCGCTGACGATCTTGTCGCGGATGGCGACGGCGGCCTGCAGCGTCTGCTGGGCGCTCATCACCGCATCGACCACCTGGCGCGTGTCGGCATTGCCCTTCAGTGCCTCGACCGACAGTGCTTCGGCGTTTTCGAGCTTGCCCACGGAACTCGACGCCGCCTTTGCCAGCGCATCGGCGAAGGAAGCGCCGGCGGTCGTGCCGGACTGCGAAAGCGAGGTCGCGGATGTTTCGGAGGTAAGTGCGGGCGTGAGGCGAAGCGCCCCGACAGGACCGAGCATCACGGTGTCCTCATCAGATCGATGGTCATGGAGATGAGGTCGCGGGCCTGACGGATTACCTGAAGATTGGCCTCATAGGAGCGGTTGGCTTCCGTCATGTCGGCCATTTCGATCAGCACGTTGACGTTCGGCAGCTTGACGTAGCCGTTCTCGTCGGCGGCTATGTTGCCGGGCTCGAATTCCAGCCGGAAAGCGCTCGGGTCGCGGTCGATCGCGCCGACATCCACCAGCGATCCGCCGGATGCGCGGTCCATCTCCGAAACGAAGGTGACGGTCTTGCGCTGATAGGGATCGGCACCGGGGAAATTGCCGGTCGACTGCGCGTTGGCGAGGTTTTCCGAAACCACGCGCAGACGCTCCGACTGGGCACCGAGACCCGATGCGGCGATCCTGAGGGTGGCGGTAAGAGGATCCATGTTCGTCAACCTTTCGAGACGGACAGGAGCATGCCGTGGAAGGCTTTGACGATCGCCGTGTTCATTTCAAAGGCGCGGCGCACCTCACCGGCTTTCATCAGCTCGTTTTCGACGACGACGGTGTTCTTCGAGGGCAGGAGCGCGCCGTTGTATTCCTGCGCCTGCGTGCGGAAGGAAGCTTCAGTCGCGCCAAAGCCCATATGGCCGGGCTGGGTCGAGCCCAGCGTCATGCCGGTCCGGTCCAGAACTTTCTCAAATGGCTCGACGTCACGCGCCAGATAGCCCGGCGTGTTGACGTTGGCGATGTTGCCGGCGATCGCGGTCTGACGCACGGCCAGCCATTGCGACTGCCTCGTGGCGAGATCGAACAGGTTGACGGGCTCCATGGGGCTCTCCGGTATTCTTGCCCATGGTAAGCATCCAGTCTTGCGCGGGCCTTGCGCCCGGCGGTCAGTTGGAAAGCTCGATCACCTGGTCCCTGCTGGTCAGCAGGACCCATTTGCCGCTCCGGTTTTCAATGGAAGCGACGCGGCTGGAATCCGGAAGTCGCGAGCCGGTCTGCACCACCCACAGGCCGGCATCGTCCTCGATCATAGCTCGCCCGTTGGCGACGTGGACCAGCCGGAACTCCGTGGCTGCGCCCGGAAATGGCTGCTCATCAGGGCCGGGCGGGTCCGTGATGGCATCGGAGGCGATGGTGGCGGTGCTGAACATGTCGATATCGCCGGGCAGTTCAACGATGTCGCGCAGGGGCACAACGGGGTCGGCGTCGGCGACCAGCCTGCCGGAATTGCTGCCCTGTCCGCCAAGCCTCATGGCCCGGACGCCGAACTGTTCCTGATTGAAGAAAATATACCAGGGAAACAGCGCGCAGGTCAGGCCGAGCGCAGCGCCCAGTGCGGCGATGATGAGGTCGCCGCGCCGGTCGGGCCGCTCGATTCTGGGAAAGGCTGCGGGTGGCGGAGCAGGCCAGCTTTCAGGAATTTTGACAGGCGTTTCAGCCTGTTTCCTGCGCCGTGAGAACAGGCCGTTAAGCAGTGAGGCGCGGCTGGCTTCCGCTTCCTCCTCGGCCCTCGCTTTGGCCAGCAGGTTTTGCAGCAGGGCTTCGGTGCGCTGGCGCTCACTGGGCATGGCTGCCTCTCAGATGGCGCGCCAGATCGGAGAAGGCATCGGCACTGGCCGGATCGGAGGGCGATTGCCGCAGCGCCTCGTAGATCACCGGCACCTGCGTGACGGCGAGGTCCAGTTCCGGATCGGCCCCGGCCTGATAGGCGCCCAGCAGGCGGATATCGCGGGTGTCCTCGAAGCGGGCGATCATGGCCTTCAGCTGCGTCACCAGAACGCGCTGCTCGGGCGTCCATGCCCGCCCGGCAAGCCGCGAGATCGAGCCCAGAGGATCGACGGAGGGCAGGCGGCCCTGTTCGGCGATGGCGCGGTCGAGAACGACATGGCCATCGAGAATGCCGCGCACGGAATCGGCAATGGGGTCGTTGTGATCGTCACCGTCGACCAGCACTGAGATGATCGCGGTGATGGAGCCGGCGCCCTCGGCGCCCGGGCCGGCGCGCTCCAGAAGCCGGGGCAGTTCAGTGAACACGGAGGCGGGATAGCCGCGCGCCACGGGCGGTTCACCTGTACCTGTTGCAACCTCGCGCAAGGCATGGGCGAAACGGGTGATCGAATCCAGAATCAGAAGCACCCGGTCGCCGCGATCGCGGAAATATTCGGCCACGCGCATGGCCGTGTCCGGCGCGCGGCGGCGCATCATGGCGCTTTCGTCGCTGGTGGCGACCACGGCCACGGTCTTGGCCATGTTCGTGGCGCCCAGCGTGTCCTCAAGGAATTCACGCACCTCGCGCCCGCGCTCGCCGATAAGGGCGACGACCACCGTGTCGAAGGCATCGGCGCCGGCCAGCATGGCGAGCAGGGTCGACTTGCCGACGCCGGAGCCGGCGAAGACGCCGAGCCGCTGGCCGAAGCAGAGCGGGGTGAAGATGTCGATGACGCGCACGCCGGTGTGGAAGCCGGTGCCGACACGCTGGCGTTCCATCGCGCCGGGCGTGCGTTCGATACCGCCGGTGTCTTCGGCCCCGCGCAACAGGGGTGCACCGGCATCGATTGGGCGGGCAAGAGCGTCGATCGCGCGTCCCCGCCACGACGGGTCGGGGACGATGGCGAGTGGCCCGCGCCGGAACACTGCGTCGCCGATACCGGCATCCGCGTTGCGCTCGAAGGGGGCGACGACCACCTCGCCGCGCGCGATGTGGACGACCTCGCCCAGTGAACCACCTTTGCGGCCACGATGTTCCACCAGATCGCCGAGCCGGGCCAGTTCGCTCAGGCCGCCGACCTTGTAATGGGTGGACGAGACCTCGCTGATGCGCCCGCCATGGCGGATCAGTTCCGAAGGCTCTTCAAAGCGTTTCCAGATATGTTCGAGCAATGCCAGCCTGTTGACGGGCGAGGGGCCACGTTCGGAAAGCCTGACAAGTGCATGGTCCTGCGTCATGTCCGGTGGCCGCTACTTGGGACCGAGGGCCTTGATCGCCTCATCGACGGAACTGCCCGCCTCGCGGATCATGGCCGACATGTTCTCAAAGGCGCGCTGCACCTGAATGAGACGCATCATTTCCAGCATGGGGTTGACGTTCGACTGTTCCACGAAGCCCTGCGCCACGCCCACATCCTGCCTGTCGACGATGGGCTGCGGTGCTGTGTGAGCGAGGATGCCGGAATTTCCGACACGCTGGAAATCGGGCCCCGGCTCGAAGGCAAACAGGCCAAGCGCTGCCACAAGGCGCCCATCCTGCGTGAGGGTGCCGTCGGCACCGGCTTCGGGCGGCCCGTCATTGGGATCGAGCTGGATGGGCGCGCCACCGGCATCGAGCACCGGATGGCCTTCCACCGTGACCAGCGCACCGGAATTGGCAAGGGTGAAGCGTCCATCGCGGGTCATCACCGTGCCGGCCGGCGTTGCGATGCCGAACCAGGCGTCGCCCTGAATGGCGAAATCCAGCGGATTGCCGGTCTCCACCTTGCTGCCATTGGACGTGGACATGAACGTGGTGCCGGAGGATGCAAAGGAAACAGACCGGGGACCGGTGCCGGAAACGACATCCTCGAACTTCACGCCGGTTGCGCGGAAGCCGACGGTGGAGGCATTGGCGACATTGTCGGCGATGGTGTTGAGCCGCCGCTCCAGTGCAACCTGCGAGGAAAGGGCGACATAGAGGCTGTCCTGCATGGCGTTCTATCTCGACTTCAGCTGTTGCATCGCCATCAGCAGGTCGGTCGAGACGCCGATGGCCGCCGGCTGGGCGAAAAGGATGCTGGCGGCACTGACCGCGGTGGAGGGGTTGGCGGCGTCGTGCAGGCTGGTGAAGCGGGTGAGGAACTTCTCCAGCCTGGCCGGGTTGGCGAAGTCCTCGATGTTCATTCTGGACTCGAACAGCTTCACCTGCCGGTCGATATCGGCCTTGGCGAAGGATTCCGGCAGGCCGAAAGCCGTGCGCACCACGCTTGCCAGCGCCTTGTCGGCCAGCACCTGATACCAGTCGGTGATGTCGCCGGCCTTGCGCTGGAAATAGAGCGCCAGCCGCACGCCTTCATTGCTGTTGCCGGCGTCTTCCTCCAGCGTCTGGCGCAGATATTTGTCGACGACATTCTCCTGCGTCGGCACCCATGTGGTGGCCTTTTCGCCCAGTCCCGCAAAGTCGAACGCGCTGGCAAGGGCAGCGTAGCGCTTGTCTTCCATGGTGTTGGCAAAGCTCGCCGGATCGGACGCGCCGCCTTCCAGGACCTTGCGGATGGTTTCCGGGCTCTCGGTTTCGGGATCGAGCGCATAGGCGCGCAGGGCATAATCGTAGAGCCTTGCATCGGCGAAGAGATCGTCGATCGACTTCACGTCAGCGATCTTGCTCATGTAGTAGTCAGTCTCAGCCTGGACGATCTCCGGATCGACGCTGTCGATGCTGGCCTGAATGGCATAGTTGCCGGTCGTGGCCTGCTGCGCCTTGTTGTAGATCATCGCTGCATCGCCGTGCTTGGCGAAGTTGAAAGTGGAGACGAATTCGGCGTAGCGCTTGTCGGTCAGCTTGTTGGCGAAGCTGTCGGGATCGGTGACGCCTTCCTTCAGCGCCTTGACCATGAAGGCGCGGGCGTAGCTCATGTCCTGAAGGCCGAACGCCTTCATGGCATATTTGAACAGCCGGTCGTCCTTCACGAACTCGTCGATCGAGCTTACCTTGCCGATGTTTTCAAGATAATATTTCGTTTCGCGGTCGACCGTCGGCTGACGCTCGATGCGGTCGATCGCCTTCGGGATGTCCCGCGCAATCAGCTTGTAACTGACGAAAGTGCTCAACACGACATGCCTCCGGCCGAAGCTGCATGGCATGAAGAGTAGGCGCACTTCCTTGCGCGAAGCTGAATCGGCTTTTTCGCCGGTCCGACAGCCCGTGCGTCACGGATTCAAGCCTCACACAAGGCACGCGCGCTAATCAGTGTGCCTGATGTGAGAAGCGGAAGGACGAACCGTGGGCATTCTGATCGGATTTGTGGTCACGCTCGGCTGCGTTCTGGGCGGCTTCATGGCCATGGGCGGTCATCTCCATGTGCTCATGCAGCCGTGGGAGCTGGTCATCATCGGCGGTGCTGCGCTCGGTGCGTTTCTCGTCGCCAATCCCATGAAGACGGTCAAGGACACCGGCCGCGCCATCATGGAAGCCATCCGGCAGTCGGTGCCGAGCGAGCGCGAATATCTGGAGACGCTGGGCGTTCTGCACAGCCTGATGCGCGAGCTGCGCTCGAAGTCGCGCAGCGAGGTCGAGGCTCATATCGACAATCCGGAAGAATCGGCGATCTTCCAGGCATTTCCGACCGTTCTGAAGAACAAGGATCTCACCAATTTCATCTGCGACTATTGCCGCATCATCATCATCGGCAATGCGCGCTCCTACGAAATCGAAGCGCTGATGGACGAGGAAATCCAGACGATCCGCGCCGACAAGCTCAAGGCCTACCATTCCATGGTGGCTGTGGGCGATGCGTTGCCTGCGCTGGGCATCGTCGCTGCCGTTCTGGGCGTGGTGAAGGCGATGGGCGCGCTCGACCAGTCGCCCGAGATTCTGGGCGGGCTGATCGGCGCGGCGCTGGTGGGAACTTTCCTCGGCATCTTCCTCTCCTACGCCGTGGTCGGCCCCGTGGCCTCCAAGATCAAGGTCGTGCGCGAGAAGCAGAACCGCCTTTACATCATCGTCAAGCAGACGCTTCTGGCCTACATGAACGGTTCGCTGCCGCAGGTGGCGATCGAGTTCGGCCGCAAGACGATTTCTTCCTACGACCGCCCCTCCATCGATGCGGTGGAACAGAGCACCATGAATGCTGTCATTGCCGAGAAGAAGGCAGCCTGATGAGCGGCGTTCCGAGCGAGACGGCAACATGAGCAGTCCGGCAAGCCCGGCCGGCACCCGTTCGCTGATCCTGGAACGGCTGCTCGGCGACAGCGGCGACGCCGGGCAGGTCATCGGCGCGGGCCGCTCGATGGCCGAGCGGGCGCTGCCCTTTGTCATGAAGCGGCTGGCCGAGGAGATCGGCGCGCCGGTGACGGTCGATCTGCAATCCGTTGAAGTGGCACGGGTGGCGGAAGCGCGGGCCGTTTCGGGCTCCTGCTACGCCATGACGACGGTGGCGTCGACGATTTCCTCCGATGCCATGACCATGGTGATGGATGCGGCGGCCGTTTCGGTTCTGGTCTGCACCCTGTTCGGTGGCGATCCCGAGCAGCCGGTGGCGACGATCGACAGGGATTTTTCCCCGGTCGAAATCGACGTGGCGACGCTGGTTTTTCAGGAACTGGCCACGGTTCTCAATGGCACCGGACGGCGTTCGCTGGAACTGAAGCTGCCGGTTCCGCGCGCCGTGACGGGGCTGGAAGCGAGCCGGCGGGTGCTGCGCGACGGGCCGGCCGTACGCATCGTGTTTGCGTTGTCGACACCGGCGGAGCGGGGCACGGTTGTCATCACCATTCCGCAGCGGGTGCTGTTGTCGCGCAACCCGGCCGAGGTCGATGCGGAAGACAATTCGCGCTGGCAGGCGCATTTCTCCGAAGAGGTGAAGCGCTCGACCATATCGCTGGAAGCGACGATGCCTCTGGCGCGCCTGACGCTCGGCC
Organism: Aquamicrobium sp. YD-1-mutant5; assembly: GCF_059509755.1. Lineage (NCBI taxonomy): Bacteria > Pseudomonadati > Pseudomonadota > Alphaproteobacteria > Hyphomicrobiales > Phyllobacteriaceae > Aquamicrobium > Aquamicrobium sp. YD-1-mutant5. The sequence continues at coordinate 47,083 of NZ_JCAKKP010000005.1, read as the reverse complement.
AGCTTGCGGGATGGCGCGTCGGCGATGTCATCGAGCTTGGCGACATGGCGCAGACGCAGGCCCGCCTCGCCACCCGCGACCGCACCCTGTTCGTATGCGAGTTCGGCAAGCTCGGGAGCAATTACACGGTGCGCATCAAGCGGCCTCACGACGAGGCGCAGGATTTCATGGATGGGCTCGTGCAGGAGTGATCCGCGCGGGCAGCAGGAGACTATGAGTATGACGAAGGCCAATGCAGAAGCCCTGAACCACGGCCAGAATCCCGGTCAGGACGAGCAGCTCGACCGCGCCATCGAGGAACTGCGCGGGGTGCTTCAGCAGGAGGAGCAGGAACCGCAGGCGGCATCTTCGACGGCCGCTGCTGCCAGCAGTGTCATCATGGATATTCCGGTGGAGGTGCAGATCGTGCTTGGCAGCACCGAAATGTCCGTGTCCGAGCTGATGACGCTGCAGAAGGGTTCCACGGTGGCCCTTGACCGGCGCATCGGCGAGCCGATCGATCTGGTGGTCAATGGTCGCCGCATCGCACGTGGTGAGATCACCGTTCTGGAAAATGATTCCTCGCGTTTCGCCATCCGCCTGACCGAAATCGTCACCACAAAAGGCTCGTGAAGACGGCCATGAGGCATCGCGCCGATAGCAGGCAGGAAGGGACCGCATGACGATGTCGCTGACGCTGACCCGGCCCCAGAAGGCGGCGGCCATACTCGTCGCCATGGGCAAGCCTGCCGCCGGAAAACTGCTGAAATTCTTCAAGCAGGAAGAGCTGAAGTCGCTGATCGATGCCGCGCGCCTTCTGCGCACCATTCCGCAGGCCGACCTCGAAAAGATTGTAGCCGAGTTCGAGGCGGAATTTACCGAAGGTGCCGGCCTGCTCGACTCGGGCGACCAGATGGACACGCTGCTCAACGAGACGCTGTCGCCCGAAGAGGTGAGCGCCATCATGGAAGGCAGGCAGGAGAACAAGCCTGCCGGACCTCTGCCGGTCTGGCCGCAGGTGGAGAAGCTGGACGCCGCGCGCATCGGCGCCTTCCTTGCGGGCGAACATCCACAGACGGGCGCTCTGGTGCTGTCGCGATTGTCGTCGCCGCTCGCCGCACAGGTTCTGCTGACACTGGAAAAGCCGCTGCGCTCGGAGATCATGAAGCGCATGGTCACCATGGCCAGCGCCCCGCAGGCGGCGATGCGGATCGTGGAGAACCAGATACGCGCCCGGCTGCTCGACGGCATGTCCGGCAAGGACACGTCGACCGGACAGGCACGGCTTGCCAGCGTTCTCAACGAGATGGACAAGGCCCAGCTCGACGAGGTGATCCAGGATCTGGAAGCGGCGGGCACGCCCGATCTCGCGGGTGTGAAGGCACGGGTGTTCTCATTCGATGACATGCACCTGCTCACCCAGAAGGCGCGGGTTCTGGTTTTCGACGGATTGTCGAGCGACGTGGTGACGCTGGCTTTGCGCGGCGCGCCGGAAGAGCTGACCGAGGCGGTCCTTTCGTCGATCGGCGCGCGCACCCGGCGCATGATCGAATCCGAGCTTTCAATGGGTTCGGAGGGGATCCCGCTGGCCGACATCATGCAGGCGCGCAAGACGATCGCCTCGGCCACGGTGCGTCTGTCGCGCGAAGGGGCTTTCGAGCTTCCGGCAGCACAGATCCCCGGCGAAGAGACCAGCGGGCAACAGGGATAATCGGCTGAGCCATGGCCGAGGGCGTCGACAAGGATTCCAAAACCGAGGAAGCGACCGAAAAGAAGATCCGCGACACCATCGAAAAGGGCAAGCTGCCCCATTCGAAGGAAACGGCGATCTTCGCATCCTTCGTCGCCATCCTTGCCTTTACCGTGTTCTATGCGCGCGATGCGGCGATGGAACTGGGCATGTTCCTGTCCATGTTTCTGGAAAAGCCGGATGCCTGGCCGCTGGCCACGGAAACGGATGTCATTGAGCTCTATCGCTCCGTGATGATGGAAATCGGCCGTGCGGTGGCCGCACTTCTGGTGCTGCTCGTCGTGGCGGGCATCGTCGCTTCCGTCGGCCAGAACATGCCGCGCTTCGTGGGCGAGCGTATCCGCCCGCAGGCCTCGCGCATTTCGCTCGTGCAGGGCTGGAAGCGGATGTTCGGCGTGCAGGGTTTCGTGGAGTTCCTCAAGTCGGTCGCCAAGGTGGGCTTCGCCATTCTGGTTCTTGTGATCGTGCTCTCCGACAGCGTCAGCCGGATTTTGTCCGGCATGCTCACCAATCCGGTCGAGTTCGCGTCGGTGATCCGCAGCTTTGCCGTCGATATTCTGATCGCCATCGTTTTCGTGATGGGGGCGATCGCTGCCGCCGACTTCATCTGGCAACGCTTCCACTGGAAGCAGGATCTGCGCATGACGCGTCAGGAGGTCAAGGACGAACTGAAGCAGTCCGAAGGCGATCCGATCGTGAAGTCGCGCATCCGTTCGGTGGCGCGCGACCGGGCGCGGCGGCGCATGATGGCGGCCGTGCCACGCGCCACGCTGATCATCGCCAACCCGACCCACTACGCCATTGCGCTGAAATATGTGCGCGAGGAGGATTCCGCTCCTCTGGTTCTGGCCAAGGGGCAGGATCTGGTTGCGCTGAAGATTCGCGAGCTGGCCGAAGCCAACGGGATTCCCGTGTTTGAGGACGTTGCGCTCGCCCGCTCCATGTACAAGCAAGTTTCAGTGGATAGCGTGATCCCGCAGCAATTCTATCAGGCCGTCGCCGAACTGGTGCGGATCGTCTATTCCAACAAGGCCCGACCCCGGCAGGTGACATGATCAGGCAGCCGCACGCAGAAACCCGCGAAAGCATCGTCGCCAGAGCGATCCAGCAGGTCGTCGGCGAACTGCGCCTTGTCGATGTCGCCGACTACATCGCCTTTATCCGGCTGGAACAGTTTGGTTGCGTCTCCGATCTCGTGGATTCGGCTGCCGAACTCTACTTCATGCCCGGGACCCTCAGGCTCGGACACGGCGGCGAAGCCTTTGTCGACTGGAGCGGCAGTCCGCGCATCGTGCTCGATCTGGAGCTCAGGCCGGCCGGGGTGACGGTGTATTTCCAGCTCACGCTTGAAGAAAACCACGCTTCCGTGGTGGTCAACTACGTCGCGTTCGAGACAGCGGCGGAGGATCCGCAGATCAACACGGAAATGCTGCGCAAGGCGGTGGAGCAGGCGCGCATCAGGCCTGCACTCGCGCTCGATTCAGAGGAAAGCCGCTCTATTCGATAAGGCCGAGCCTGAGGGCTTTTGCCACTGCCTGCGTGCGGCTCACGGCATTCAGCTTCTGCGCCGACTGCGTGAGATACTGATTGGTGGTGTGCACCGAAAGCTTGAGAATGCGGGCGATTTCCTCGCTCGTATAGCCGTTGGCGGTGAGCTTGAGGCATTCCAGCTCGCGGCGGGTCATTGCCCGGGTCAGGCTGGCGGAGGCAGGGCGCAGCCGGGTCACTTCCGAAAACAGCGAAAAGCATTTGCTGTGAACTTCGACCAGCAGGTTCTGATCGATATTCGTGCAGGGTCCGGCAAACACCACCAGCCCACACTGGTTCCGCTCGGCGTGGACGGGGAAGGCAATGCCGGAGGTGCCGGCTATGATCGGGTCGATCTGCGTAGCCCAGCAAAGCGCGCCGAGACGTTGCGCGGCCGGGCTTCGCGGCCCTTCGCTCCACCACAGGGGTTCCGTGGAGGTGCGGACATGGCGCACCAGATGATCAATATTGCCGGTCACGCTCTTCGCGAACCCGGCGCCCGGATGATCGGAATCGAGGCAGGGAACCAGCCTGGCCCGCTCCTGCATGAGCGGGGCGAGAAAGACCGCGAATGAGGTGGCATTGATCTCCTGCGCCATCCATCGGCAGCGCCGCACGGCATCGGAAATCGTCAGCGCATGCTCGCCACCCTGCGGCCAGACGATCGCCTGACGCCCGGGCTGGTCGTTAAGAGGCTGTGCGTCGATGTGTGTAAGGGCTGCGTGGATCAAATGATGCCGCTCCTGATCGCGGTTGCGATCGCCATCGCCCGGTTGCTGGCCGAGAATTTCTGAATTGCGTGGGTGATGTAGCTGTTGACCGTGTTGGACGACACGCCAAGAATGACTGCGACTTCATCCGTCGTCTTGCCTTCCGAAACCCAGAACAGGCATTCCCGCTCACGATCGGAAAGAGGGTCCTGTGCCGTGTCGCCGGTCACGAGATGGGCTGCGCGCGACAGCGCATAACAGCATTCCATCTGGGTACGCGCAAGCGCGGCCAGATTGATCTGTCCCGGCTGCTCGGAGGAAAACAGGATGAAAAGGCGCTGGCTGCCCACGTTGAGGGTCAGCGAATAGATTTCCGCGTGACCAAGAACGGTGAGCAGCTTTGCCTCTTCACCGTTGATCAATGCGCCGGTTCCGGGCGCCGCGGCAGAAATCAGGGCCGAAGGGCGCATTCCGGGCGCAGCCGTCCATGGTCCCTGCGCCAGCGTGGCGATAAGCTGCCGGCCGATCAGCTCGATGACGTCGAATTTCCAGTTCGAGGCGACGATGCGGGCCTGATTTCGCGCTTCGCCATGGGAAATCGCTACAAGCATGTAGCTGTCAGCGCCGGTATTGGCGGCGGCATTCATGAGGAAACCGGTCAGTTCCCCGCGCGAGGTGAGGCGGCCTTTCAGCGTGTCGGCTTCCGAAGATGCAGCGGCTTTGTTCATGACAGTCTTCTGGCCAGAATCGGTCGTTCGCCGTGGAGGGACCACGGCGGGCGGATACGCATCACAATCACGTTGGACGCCTGAATTTGGGAACACATGCTGCCGGGAACGCACTGGGCACCGGCAATGCCCGACCGGGCGACTCCGTCGGGGGACGCGAAGGCCATCGCGCCTTGCGGCAGGCATTTCGCCCGCTGCTTCAGACTTCAGATTGCTCGCCCCGCCCCCGCAGGATCGACTGATTCGTGGTTAATCTACCCCCAGTTGAATCCCACATCAAATGGGAATTGACAAAAAGTCGCTTCGGAGTCCTCGTTGCGACTCGCAAGGCCTTCATTTGCGGATTCATACCGTCCGGGAACGTCGGAAAATCGCTTGCCGGGGTGTCTAATGCACCGCCTGACGAGGCCGCTCAACGTTGCCTGCGGAACTTCATCATTCCAGCCTGTAGGGCACCGGTGAGCGCAGATCGTGATCGACGTGCAGGCGCCGTTTGAAGGGCGGGCTGGCGCGCTGGTCGCAACTGGCGCGCTCGCAGATGCGGCAGGAAATGCCGATCGGATCGAAAGCGGCCCGGTTGTTCAGATCGAGGCCGTCCGCATAGACAAAGTCGCCGGCATAAGCGACCTCGCAGCCGAGCGCGATGGCGTAGCGCCTTCGCGACGCGTTGAAGCCGCCGCCGGACTTGGCGATTTCAGTCGCCACGCACAGATAACGCACGCCGTCCGGCGTCTCGGCCAGTTGCCTGATGATGCGGCCGGGCAGCTCGAAGGACTGGTGCACGTTCCACAAGGGGCAGGCGGCGCCAAAGCGGGCGAATTGAAGCTTGGCGGCGCTGTGGCGCTTGGTGATGTTGCCGGCCCGGTCGAAGCGGGCGAAGAAGACGGGCACGCCTTTCATGCCGGGGCGTTGCAGCGTGGAAAGGCGGTGCGCCACCTGTTCGAGGCTCGCGCCGAAACGGGCGGCCAGCAGTTCCAGATCGTGGCGCAACTCGCGCGCGGCGGTGACAAAGCTCTGGTAGGGCAGGGTGACGGCCCCTGCGAAATAGTTGCGCAACCCGATGCGGCAGATCTCGACCGATTCCGGCGAGCGGAATTCGGCGCGGCGCGCGATGGTGTCGATCTCCGTCTTCAGTTCCAGCGAGGCGATCTGGTAGGCCATCTGGAAATGGCGCGTCGACGCGGGCGAATAGGCGTTCAGGTAGAGAAGCCTGGAGGCGGGATCGTAGCGGCGCAGGACTTCCTCGCCTTCCGCCGCCTTGAGAATGCGTACGCCATGGCGCATTTCCAGATGGGCGGCAAGTGCGGCCCCCGTTTCCGCTTCAGGAATGCCGATTGAGTGAGCCAGCTTCTCGCCGGCCATGTCGATCTCGTGGATGTAGTTGTCCATGAAATGGAAGAAGTCCCGCACTTCCTCGTAAGGCGTGGGGTCGGCCAGTCCGCTGGTGCGCGACATCTGGTCGAAACCGGCAAGCTGCTCGCTGTTGCGGCGATAGGCCTGATGGCAGGCGACCAGCGCGTGGGCGAGGCCCGGCGCATTCTGCACCACAAGCTTGAGTTCCTGCATGCCGGGCGAATAGTTTTCAAACAGCGGATCGGCCAGCGCTTCGGAAAGCGCGGACAAAAGCCGGTCGCTGCTGCCGGCCGAAAGCTCCGACATCTCGATCTGGAATTTCTCGGCCAGCGCCAGCAGCACCGTGGCCGAAACCGGGCGCTGGTTGTTCTCGATCTGGTTCAGATAGCTGGTCGAGATGCCCAGCCGTTCGGCGAAGGCGGCTTGCGTGTGGCCGTGGGCGAGGCGGGATTCGCGTACCTTGCGGCCGATATAGAGCTTGCCTGTTGACATGTTCGCATTTTCACAATTCGCAATTTGCAAAATTCTATACTATGCAAATCCACCCGTTCCAGCATTTTCTTGGGGAGCGCCTGGCTCTATCGGAATGGAAACAAAGCCGGCTCAGCCTGCCGGCGAGGGAGAGACCATGCCGACACCGCTTTTCGTGCCTGTTCTCCGCAGCTTTGGGGAGGGCCGCTGATGCGCAACGTTCTCGAGCAACTGGAGGCGCGCCGCGCCGAAGCCCGTCTCGGCGGCGGCCAGCGGCGCATCGATGCCCAGCATGCCAAGGGCAAGCTGACGGCGCGCGAGCGCGTCGAGGTTCTGCTGGACGAGGGCTCCTTCGAGGAGTTCGACATGTATGTCACCCACCGCGCCACCGATTTCGGCATGGCGAGCCAGAGGGTGGCGGGCGACGGCGTGGTGACCGGCTGGGGCACCATCAACGGCCGGCTGGTCTATGTGTTTTCGCAGGACTTCACCGTGCTCGGCGGTTCGCTGTCGGAAACCCATGCGCAGAAGATCTGCAAGATCATGGACATGGCCGTGAAGAACGGCGCGCCGGTGATCGGCCTCAACGATTCCGGCGGCGCGCGCATTCAGGAAGGCGTTGCTTCGCTCGCCGGCTATGCCGACGTGTTCAAGCGCAATGTCGACGCGTCGGGCGTGGTGCCACAGATTTCGGTGATCATGGGCCCATGCGCGGGCGGCGCGGTCTATTCGCCGGCCATGACCGACTTCATCTTCATGGTGCGCGACTCGTCCTACATGTTCGTCACCGGGCCGGACGTGGTGAAGACCGTCACCAACGAGATCGTGACGGCCGAGGAACTGGGCGGCGCGCGAACGCACACGCAGAAATCCTCAGTGGCCGACGGTGCTTTCGAGAACGATGTCGAGGCGCTGGAGGGCGTGCGCAAGCTGTTCGACTACCTGCCGCTCAACAGCCGCGAGAAGCCGCCGGTGCGGCCCTTCCATGACGATCCGGCGCGCATCGACATGAAGCTCGACACGCTGGTGCCGGATTCGGCCAACAAGCCCTACGACATGAAGGAGCTGATCGCGGCGATTGCCGACGAGGGCGACTTCTTCGAGGTTCAGGAAGCGTTCGCGAAGAACATCATCACCTGCCTGATGCGCATCGAGGGGCAGACCGTGGGCGTTGTCGCCAACCAGCCCATGGTGCTGGCCGGCTGCCTCGACATCGATTCCTCGCGCAAGGCCGCACGCTTCGTGCGCTTCTGCGACGCCTTCAACATCCCCCTGCTGACGCTGGTGGACGTGCCCGGCTTCCTGCCCGGCACGGCGCAGGAGTATGGCGGCGTCATCAAGCATGGCGCGAAGCTTCTGTTCGCCTATGCGCAGGCGACCGTGCCGATGGTGACGCTGATCACCCGCAAGGCCTATGGCGGAGCCTATGACGTGATGGCCTCCAAGCATATCGGCGCCGACATCAACTATGCCTGGCCGACGGCCGAGATCGCGGTGATGGGCGCCAAGGGTGCGACCGAGATCCTCTACCGCTCGGAACTGGGCGATGCGGAAAAGATCGCCGCGCGCACGGCCGAATATGAAGAGCGTTTCGCCAATCCGTTCGTGGCAGCCGAGCGCGGCTTCATCGACGAGGTGATCATGCCGCATTCCTCGCGCCGCCGCATCGCGCGTGCCTTTGCAGCACTGCGCAACAAGCGCGTGGAAGGTCCGTGGCGCAAGCATGACACGATGCCTCTGTGAGAGCGGGGCCGGAGGAGCGATGAACAAGCCGAAGCTGACGCCGGAGGCGGCCCGCAAGGACCACTGGCAGATGATGCGCTTCATGGCGCTGAACGCAGCGCTTGGCGCGCTGATCGGGGCGCTGACGGCCATCGCCATCATCTGGCTCGACATCGGCGGCATCGGCGCACGCATAGACCGGGCGGCAAATCCGGTCATCCCGATATTGCTGCTGGTTGCGCCTTTCGCCTTCGTATTTGGGGGTGTGGTCACCGCTTCCGCACTTCTGACGATGCCTTACGAAAAGAAATTCAAAGACTGATTTGGGGACTGGAGACGGGCTGATGTTCAAGAAGATCCTCATTGCCAATCGCGGCGAAATCGCCTGCCGGGTCATCCGTACCGCGAAGAAGCTGGGTATCAAAACCGTCGCTGTCTATTCTGACGCCGACCGCGATGCGCTGCATGTGCGTCAGGCCGATGAGGCGGTGCATATCGGCCCCGCGCCCTCGTCGCAGTCCTACATCGTCATCGACAAAATCCTCGAAGCCATCCGCAAGACAAGCGCTGATGCCGTCCACCCAGGCTATGGCTTCCTGTCGGAAAACGCCGCTTTCGCCGAGGCGCTGGAGCAAGAGGGCGTCGCCTTCATCGGCCCGCCGGTGAAAGCCATCGAGGCGATGGGCGACAAGATCACCTCCAAAAAGCTGGCGGCGGAAGCTGGCGTTTCCACCGTGCCCGGCCATATGGGGCTTATCGAGGATGCGAATGAGGCCGTCCGCATCGCTTCACAGATCGGCTATCCGGTGATGATCAAGGCCTCCGCCGGCGGCGGCGGCAAGGGCATGCGCATTGCGTGGAACGATGCGGAAGCGCGCGAGGGCTTCCAGTCGTCGAAGAACGAGGCCAAATCCTCCTTCGGCGATGACCGCATCTTCATCGAGAAATTCGTCACCCAGCCGCGTCATATCGAGATTCAGGTGCTGGGCGACAAGCACGGCACCATTCTCTATCTGGGCGAACGCGAATGCTCGATCCAGCGCCGCAACCAGAAAGTCATCGAGGAAGCCCCGTCGCCATTCCTCGACGAAGCGACACGCAAGGCCATGGGTGAGCAGGCCGTGGCCCTGTCGCGCGCGGTCGGCTATTTTTCGGCCGGCACGGTCGAGTTCATCGTCGATGGCGACCGCAATTTCTATTTCCTTGAAATGAACACCCGCCTTCAGGTCGAGCATCCGGTGACGGAGCTGATCACCGGCATCGATCTGGTGGAGGAAATGATCCGGGTCGCGGCAGGAGAGAAGCTGCGCATGACGCAGGGCGACGTGACGCTGAACGGCTGGGCCATCGAAAGCCGCCTCTATGCCGAAGACCCCTATCGCAACTTCCTGCCCTCCATCGGCCGGCTGACGCGCTATCGCCCGCCGGCGGAAGGCAGAAGCGACGATGACACCATCATCCGCAACGACACCGGCGTGTTCGAGGGCGGCGAGATTTCCATGCATTACGACCCCATGATCGCAAAGCTGTGCGCGTGGGCACCGGATCGCGTTGGCGCCATCGAGGCCATGGGCCGCGCGCTGGACGATTTCGAGGTCGAGGGCATCGGCCACAATCTGCCGTTCCTGTCGGCGGTGATGGACCAGCAGCGCTTCCGGGACGGGCGGCTGACCACCGCCTATATCGCCGAGGAGTTTCCCGACGGTTTTAGCGGCGTCACGGCAGGCGAGCGTCAGGCGCGCCGGCTGGCGGCGGTCGCGACCTTCATCCATCTGCGGCTTGCGCGCCGCGCGGCGCAGATTTCCGGCGTGCTTGCTAACCATCCCCGCAGCATCGGCGCAGACTGGGTGGCGACGGTTGCCGATCATGAATTCGCGCTCGCCGTGACGGAAGGTGCGGCCAGCGACACGATAGACTTCGCGGATGGCGAGAGCGTCGCGGTTTCGAGCGAGTGGCTGCCCGGCTCCACCCATGCGGTTTTCGTGGTGGATGGCGAGGTGATGGGCGTGAAGATCACGCTCAACGGCTCCTCGATGCGCCTGCGCTGGCGCGGAATTGATGCGAAAGCCTATGTGCGCAGCCCCCGTGTCGCGGAACTGGCTCGGCTGATGCCGGTCAAGCTTCCTCCCGATACGTCGAAGATGCTTCTGTGCCCGATGCCGGGCGTGGTCACCTCCATCGCCGTTCAGGAAGGTGACGAGGTGCAGGAAGGACAGGCGCTGGCCACCGTCGAGGCGATGAAGATGGAAAATGTTCTGCGCGCCGAAAAGGCCGGCAAGGTCAGCCGCGTTGCCGTCGAGCCGGGTGCGAGCCTTGCCGTCGACGAACTGATCCTTGAATTCGAATAGGCAGGGAATTGTGATGAGTGATCCGAAACCCGACCCCAATATCGAGAAATGGCGCGCTCTGGCCGAAAAGGAGGTCAGGCGCGATCCCGACACGCTGGTGTGGAACACGCCGGAAGGCATTCCGGTCAAGCCGCTCTACACGGCCGACGATCTGGAGGGTGTCGGGCATCTCGGCGGCCTGCCGGGCCTGGCGCCCTTCGTGCGCGGTCCGCGCGCCACCATGTATGCCGGGCGTCCATGGACGATCCGCCAGTATGCGGGTTTCTCCACGGCGGAGGAATCCAACGCCTTCTACCGCAAGGCTTTGGCCGCCGGTCAGCAGGGCGTGTCGGTCGCCTTCGACCTTGCCACCCATCGCGGCTATGACAGCGACCATCCGCGTGTTGTCGGCGATGTCGGCAAGGCCGGCGTCGCCATCGATTCCGTCGAGGACATGAAGATCCTGTTCGAGGGCATTCCGCTCGACCAGATCTCGGTGTCAATGACCATGAACGGGGCGGTGATTCCGGTACTCGCCAATTTCATCGTGGCCGGCGAGGAGCAGGGCGTGCCGCGTGAAAAACTGTCGGGCACGATCCAGAACGACATCCTCAAGGAGTTCATGGTCCGCAACACCTACATCTATCCGCCCGAGCCTTCGATGCGGATCATCGCGGACATCATCGAATATACGGCGAAGGAGATGCCGAAGTTCAACTCCATCTCCATCTCCGGCTATCACATGCAGGAGGCGGGCGCGACGCTGGTGCAGGAACTGGCCTTCACGCTGGCCGACGGGCGCGAATATGTGCGGGCGGCGCTGAAGAAGGGCCTCGACGTCGACGAGTTCGCCGGGCGGCTCTCCTTCTTCTTCGCCATCGGCATGAACTTCTTCATGGAAGCGGCCAAGTTGCGCGCCGCGCGCCTGTTGTGGACGCGCATCATGCAGGAGTTCGAGCCGAAGAAGCCGTCCTCGCTGATGCTGCGCACCCATTGCCAGACCTCCGGCGTCTCGCTGCAGGAGCAGGACCCGTACAACAACGTGGTGCGCACCGCCTATGAAGCGCTGGCCGCAGCCCTTGGCGGCACGCAGTCGCTGCACACCAACTCCTTCGACGAGGCGATCGCGCTGCCGACCGAATTTTCGGCGCGCATTGCCCGCAACACCCAGCTCATCCTCCAGCACGAGACGGGCGTGACGAAGGTGGTCGATCCGCTGGCCGGCTCCTACTATGTCGAGAGCCTGACCAATGAGCTTGCCGATGCTGCGTGGAAGTTGATCGAAGAGGTCGAGGCGATGGGCGGCATGACCAGGGCGGTCAATGACGGCTTGCCGAAGCGCCTGATCGAGGAGGCGGCGACCCGCAAGCAGGCGGCCATCGACCGCGGCGACGAGGTGATCGTCGGCGTCAACAAATACCGCCTCGAAACCGAGGACGAGATCGACATTCTCGACATCGACAACAAGGCGGTGCGCGAGGCGCAGATCGCCCGCATCGAGCGCACCAGACGCCAGCGCGACCCGAAGAAGGCCGAGGCAACGCTGGACCGGCTGCGCGAAGTGGCGCGCTCGGGGCAGGGCAACATCCTCGAAGCCGCCGTGGAGGCGGCGCGGGCGCGCGCAACGCTCGGCGAAATTTCCGATGCCATGCGCGATGCCTTCGGCGATCACTCGGCCGTGCCGAAAGTGGTGAGCAAGGTCTACGGCCCCGCCTATGAGGGCGAGCCGGAATATGAGAATCTGGTCGACCGGCTGGATCAGTTCTCGAAGGCGCTGGGCGCTTCACCCCGCATCATGGTCGCCAAGCTCGGGCAGGACGGGCATGATCGCGGCGCCAAGGTCATCGCTTCGGCCTTCGGCGATCTCGGCTTCGAGGTTATCGCCGGCCCGCTCTTCCAGACGCCGGAAGAGGCGGCCGATCTCGCGGTGACGTCGAAGGTGCAGGTCGTTGGCATGTCGTCGCTGGCGGCAGGGCACAAGACGCTGGCCCCGCAACTGGTGGAGGCGCTGAAGGCGCGGGGTGCAAGCGAGGTCATTGTCGTGGTCGGGGGCGTCATCCCGCGTCAGGACTACCAGTACCTGCTCGACCATGGCGTGGCCGCCGTGTTCGGTCCCGGCACCAATGTACTGGATGCCGCGCGCGCCGTGCTCGACCTCATGGAAGGCAAGCGCCGCAACATCTGACCCGACGATACGGGAAAACAGCCGGCGTCAGCTCTTTCGGGCGCGCAGGCGCTTCACCTGCCTGAAGCCGCGGCGAAGGGCGGTGAGGGCGGCGCCTGCGGCAACGATCCAAAGCGCTGCCACCAGCATCTCGTTGCGGCCTTCCCACAGGAATTCAAACACCGAGAGCAGGGCCGCGCCTGTCACCACTGCCATGCGGTGCTGCTTGGCCATGGGGCCGCAGAAGTCGCTGGCCAGGCCATTGGCGCGGCCAAGCTCGCGCACATAGGCGGTGAGCACGGCAAAGGCTGCCGCCGCCCAGCCGAGCGCAGGCGCGCCGATGCCGTAGCCGATGCCGGCGAAGATCATGATGTCGGCGGCGCGGTCCGGGAATTCGTTCCAGAACGGCCCGTCCGCTTCGGCCTTGCCGCCTTCCACCGCGACCATGCCGTCGAACAGGTTGCACAACAGGCGCAACTGGCAAAACAGGGCGGCTGCAAGCAACAGCACGATGCGGCCCGCGCCTTCATGCGCGCCGGAGAAGAAAAAGGCGATGCCGGCCAGCGCGGCCATGACCATGCTGGCCTGCGAGATCGCGTTGGGCGTGATCGACATGTGCACCATGCGCTTTGCCATGGTCTGGGCCCAGCGCGTGTCGCGGCTGGCCAGCGGCCTGCGGTCGCCTTTTTCCATGATGGTCAGTCCTTGCCGGTTGTGGTGTTCCGCGCCGCCTTCATGACAGCGACCACCAGTAGCGCGTGAGGTGGAAGAAGACGGGCGCCGAGAAGACGACCGAATCCAGCCGGTCGATCAGCCCGCCATGCCCGGCGATCAGATGGCCCCAGTCCTTGACGCCGCGATCACGCTTGATCGCCGACATCACCAGCCCGCCGAAGAAGCCCATCATGGCAATGACGAAGGCCATGATGCCGGCCTGCACAGGCGTGAACGGCGTGATCCACCACAGGCCCGCGCCAATCAGAGTTGCCGAGGCGACGCCGCCGACAAACCCCTCGACGGTTTTCGAAGGCGAAAGATTGGGCGCGATCTTCGTGCGGCCGAAGAGCTTGCCCCACACATATTGCAGCACGTCGCTCAATTGCACGACGATGACGAGGAAGGCGATCAGCAGGACGTTGCGGCCCTCGAAGCCCGGAATGTTCAGGGTCAGCAGCGCCGGCACATGCGAGGCGCAGAACACGCAGATCATCAGCGCCCATTGCAGCTCGGCGATGCGGACGAGGAAGTTGTGAGTGTCGCCGCGGATCACCGCGATGATCGGCATCAAAAGGAAGGCATAGACGGGGATGAACACGCTGAAGATGCCGTATTCCTCTTTCCACAACAGGAAATACTGAAGCGGCACGACGACGAAGAAGGCCGTCGCCAGCGCCCAGTGATCGGCGCGTCGGGTGTTGGTCAGCGTCACGAATTCGCGCAGGGCGGCGAAGGAGCAGAAGGCGAACAGCACCAGCACTCCGACGCGTCCGGCGATGAAGGCGATGGCGATGAGGATCGCCATGATCCACCATGCGTTGATGCGCGCGTTCAGGTTCTCGATGGTGCTGTTGGAGCCGTCCGGAGAAAGCCGCCATTGCAGGATGCGCCCGACGAGCGAGGCCAGCAGCAGCACGCTGCCGATGCCGAGCAGCAGCAGGAACATGTCATGCCAGGTGGTGCTCATTGGGCATTGCCCTCCACTTTTGGGCCCTCCGCTTTGGGCGCCAGCGCAAGCAGGGCCGCCTGCGCGCGTTCGATGAAGGCTTCCTTGTCTTCGCCGGCCTGAAGGCGAAGCGGGGCGCCAAAGGTGGTTGTGCAGATCAGCGGAACCGGCACGAACTCGCCCTTGGGCATGACCCGGTTGAGATTGGCGATCCACACCGGCACGAGGTCGACGTCGGGGCGGGCGCTCGCCAGATGAAACAGCCCCGTTTTGAAGGGCAGCAGGGGGAGGTCCGTCTGGTTGCGGGTGCCTTCGGGAAAGAAGATCAGCGAGGCGTGTTCGTCCAGCGCTTGCGCCATCATTTCGATGGGGTCGTTGTCGCGTTCCTCGCGCACGCGCTGAATGAGCACGGCGTTGAAGACATCCTGCCCGATGAAGCGCCTCAGTGGCGACTTCAGCCAGTAGTCTGCGCCGGCGACAGGGCGCACGCGCCGCCGCAGGCGCGGCGGCAGCACCGCCCATATCAGAATGAAATCGCCGTGGCTGGCGTGATTGGCAAAGTAGATCGACTGCCGGCGTGGCGGGCCGTTCTCATCCCAGATCGCCCTGACGGCTGTGATTGCCCTGGCAAACAGCAGAACAACCCCGGCAAAGAGGTCCGCCATGAATGCTTTCATTCTGTTTCCTGCTCGTCGTCCAGGGAAGCGTCTGATGGCGCGGGGGCAACGCCGAAGGAGCAAAACCGGGATCAGCCTCGAATCCGGGTTCGCAACCTATTGCAGAACCCTGCGCCATGCCAAGCGCAAGGGAGGCGTCCTGCACCGGTTTTACGGTTCTTGCCGTCAATGCAGTGGATCTGCAGGCGAGTCTTTTTAACAGCCATCCGTTTTCGCGAGGGCCGGGCTCCGAAACTACGATTGGATTGCAGGATAGCGGATGCGGCACAGTCGGCCACGATCAATGCAAAGCCTGAACACAATGTCCCATATCGCCGCTGCCGAAAACCACAAGCTGAGGCTGTGCCGCGATCCGCGCTGGAAGAGCGCGATCATACTGGCGGCAAGCGTTCTTGCCGCCATCGTGACGGGCCTGCGTCTGCCGCCGGAAATGGCTGTCGCGGCGGGCCTGGGCGTGTTTTGTATCGGCATGTGGGCGACGGCGGCGGTGCCGGAATATCTGCCCGCGCTTGTCTTCTTCGTGGTCGCGATCATCATGCAGGCGGCACCACCACAGGTGGTGCTGGGTGCGTTCCAGTCCTCGACGCTGTGGCTTTTGTTCGGCGGCATGGTGATGGGCAGTTCCATCCGCTTCACCGGGCTCGGGCAGCGCATGGCGTCGCTGCTTGCCGGCATGCTGGGGCGCCGGTACGGCAGCGTGATTGCGGGCGTCGTCACCTTCAGCCTCGTGCTGGCGTTCTTCCTGCCATCCTCGATGGGGCGCATCGTGCTGCTGGTGCCGATCATCCTGTCGCTGGCAGACCACATGGGTTACGGCGAAGGATCGGCGGGGCGGACCGGCATGCTGATGGCGGCGGCTTTCGGAACCTGCATTCCTGCCTACGCCATCCTGCCGGCCAATACGCCCAACATGATCCTCGCCGGCACGGCGGAAAGCCTCTACGGGTTCCGCATCCGCTATTTCGACTATCTGGTGCTGCATTTCCCGGTGCTGGGTGCCGGCAAGGCGGCAGCGCTGGTCGGGCTCATCCTGTGGATGTTTCCCGATCGCGCGCCGCTGCGTACAGCCTCCGAGGGCGGAGTCGCACAGCCGCTGAGCCGGCGTGAACGGCATCTTGCCGTCCTCCTCGTCGTTTCGCTGCTCCTGTGGCTGACCGACGCCTTGCATCATGTGTCGCCGGGCTGGGTCGCGCTGGCGGGAGCAATCTGGTGCCTGTGGCCCGGCAGCGGCCTGACCTCGCCCAAATGCCCCAACGAAGAGATCAATTATGCGACCCTGTTCTTCGTTGCCGGCATCATGGGGTTGGGGGCGGTCATTGCCTCCACCGGGCTTGGCAAAACCATCGTGGCGGCGCTCGGCGAACATGCGGGCTTCGCTCCGGACCAACCATTCCACAACGTCGCCGCCCTTCTGGCGATCTCGTCGCTGGTGGCTGCCGTCACCAATCTGCCGGGCGTGCCGGCGGTGCTCACGCCGGGTGCCGGGCATCTCGCCGCCGTCACCAACCTGCCGCTCGCAACCATCCTGATGACGCAGGTGCTGGCTTTCTCCAGCGTACTGCTGCCGTATCAGGCGCCGCCGCTCGTCACTGCCACCCAGCTCGCCAACCTGGCCCCGCGCGCGGTGACGCGGCTGTGTCTGGCGCTTTTCGCGGTAACGGTGCTGGTGCTGCTGCCGCTCGATCTGGCATGGTGGCATGTGCTGGGGATGTTCCGGCAGGGCTGAACAGCGGTTACGGAGACGTAGGCAGATATGGAGATCCATCAGCTCAAAACTTTCATAGCCGTGGCGCGCGAGGGCAGCATTACCCGCGCATCGGAACGGCTTTATCTGAGCCAGCCTGCCGTCAGCGCTCACATCAAGGCCATCGAGGACACGCTCGGCCTGACGCTCTTCGCCCGCACGCCGCGCGGAATGACGCTGACGCCCGATGGCGAGCGGCTGCTTGCCAGAGCGGAGCAGACCCTGCAGGCACACCGGGAACTGATCGAGGAAGCGACACGCATAAGGGGGCAGCTGAGCGGCAGGCTGCGCATAGGCGGCGGTAGCAATTCGGGCACAGATGCCGTCGGGCGGTTGTTGATGCGGCTATCGGAGCGATACCCCGAAGTCGAGATGGACCTGGAGCATGGCCATTCCCTCGACGTGCTGGAAGGGATTCGAAGCGGCAGGCTGGACGCCGGGTTCTACAACGAGCCGGCAGACCCGCATGAAGATCTGAAAACGATCGAAGTCGGCAGGTTCGCCATTTATCTGGCTGCGCCGGCGGGGCTGTTGCCGGTTTCGGATGAGCCGGACTGGCAGGCCATGGCGGAACTGTCGTGGATATATCCCACCGTCGGCGCATCCTGCTGCGGCCACGCGGCGGAAAGCCTGTTTCGCCGCTATCAGTTCCGGCCGCGCAAGACGATCGGCATCGACAGGGAAAAGGTGACGCGATCGCTGATCGCCGGAGGTGTCGGCATCGGGCTCCTGCATGCCGATACAGCCATGCAGGCGAGGCGGGACGGCGAGGTGGACGTGATCTGTCAGGTGCGTGACGAGGTCAGGGTGATGTTCGCTTTCCTGCAATCACGCGCGCAGGACCCGTTGCTGATCGCCGCGGCAAACCTTCTCGAAGCAGCATGATGGCTTGCGCCGCAGCACAAGCGCACCGCGAGCGCCCTGGTGCTGATTGTCGAAGAAGGTGATCGCCAGACGTAATCCGGCCCCCGACAAGCGCTGCCTGCCAGATGCGCATGGTGAGAAAAACACTCGCCGGATCGGCATCTAATTAGATGCCTGTTCCTTAATCGGGCGCGCGCGCCGGCTATCCTGAGCATGTCACGGAGACGGTCTCCCACCACTCCGTCCACGGACCGAACCGCTCAGGAGACGACAACATGACATCCATTCTCGCTTCCGGCCTGCGCTGGACGAAGCTGGTGACGGCGACCGCGGCACTGGCCACGGCGCTGGTTTCCACCTCCGCCATCGCCGGTCCGACGCTCGACCGCATCAACCAGCGCGGGGCCATCAAGGTCGGCGTCGGCACGACGCCGGGCTTCTTCGCACCGGATTCCAGCGGCCGCTGGCAGGGCTTCTTCATCGACTACGGGCGGGCGCTGTCCATCGCCGTGTTCGGCGATCCGGAAAAGGTCGAGTTCACCTCGTCCTCGCCGCAGCAGCGTCTGCCGGCACTTCAGGCCGGTGAGTTCGACATCCTGCTTTCGGGCGTCACCGTAACCATCACGCGCGCCTTCCAGCTCGGCTTCCATTTCGGCCCGACCATCTTCTATGACGGTCAGGGCCTGCTGGTGCGCAAGGATCTCGGCGTCGAAAAGGCAGCCGATCTCGACGGCGCCACCATCGGCATACAGAGCGGTACGACCGGTGAGCTGAATATCGCCGATTTCTTCCGCAAGACCGGCCATGGCTTCACCCCGGTGACCATCGAAGATACCGGCGAATTCATCGCCGCGCTCGAATCCGGCCGCGTCGACGCGATCACGCAGGACAGTTCCGACCTTGTCGGCAAGCTGACGCAGCTCAAGAAGCCGGACGACTATGTCGTTCTGCCCGAGCGCCTGTCGAAAGAGCCGCTGGCCCCGGCAATTGCGGGTGGCGACGACCGCTGGCTGGAAATCGTCAACTGGACGGTCAATGCAACCATTCAGGCTGAAGAATGGGGCATCACCAGCCAGAATGTCGACGAGTTTCTCAAGAGCGAGGACCCGGCGATCCAGCGCTTCCTGGGCGTTGACAAGTCGCTGGGCGAGGCGATCGGCCTCGATCCCAAATGGGCCTACAACATCATCAAGACGGTGGGTAATTATGGCGAGATCTTCGACCGCCACCTGAAGCCGCTCGGCTGGGAGCGTGGCTATAACAGCCTGTGGACCGACGGCGGCCTGCTCTATTCGCCGCCGTTCCGCTGAGAGCGGCCGAACAGGCGCTCATGGCCACGCATTTCGACATCACACCGGGCCGTCGGCCCGGTGCTTTCAGCAGGCTGGCGGGCTGGTGGGGTCCCCGGCCTCTGGCGCAGGTCGCCGTCATCATCGCGGTCATTGCGTTGTTCTACGGGCTCGGATCGACAATCGCAGCCTCCATGGCGCGCATCGGCGTCAGCCCCGGCTTCGATTTCCTGTGGCGCTCGGCCAATTTCGAGATCGGCGAGCAGGCCATTTCCTTCAAGGCGGGCGACACCTATGCGCGCGCCATGCTGGTGGGCGTTCTCAATACGCTGAAAGTGGCGCTGCTTGGCTGCGTGCTGGCCACCGTGCTCGGCGTCTTTCTCGGCGTTGCCGGTCTTTCCGGCAATCTGCTGCTTGCCGGCATCGTGCGCTGGTACATCGAGCTCGTGCGCAACACACCGCTGCTGCTCCAGCTTTTCTTCTGGATTTCCGTCGCCAAGGCGCTGCCCGCGCCGGGACAGGCGCTGACGCTGTTCGACACCATTTTCCTGAGCGGACGTGGCATTTACGTGCCCGGTCCCGTGGTCGAAGGCGCTTCGGTTTCGACATGGCTCGGCCTTGCCGTCGTGGTGATCGCCTTTGTGGGGTCGCTTGTTGTTTCCGCACGGCATTCGCGGCTCGGTTTGAAACGCGCGCTGCTTGTCATTCCTGGTGCCCTTATCGCTGGGGCGCTTGTGTTCAGGCTCACTGGCTCTGCCGTTCAGTTCGAAGTGCCGAAGCTCGCCGGATTCAACATTCGCGGCGGCTGGAGCCTGTCGCCCGAATTCGCTGCATTGCTGACGGGGCTTACCGTGAAGTTCTCCGCTTCAATCGCCGAAATCGTACGGGCCGGCATCGAATCGGTGAAGCAGGGACAGTGGGAAGCCGCCCGTGCGCTAGGCCTGCATGACGGGCAGATCATGCGTCTGGTGGTGCTGCCGCAGGCGCTACGGGTCATTACGCCGCTGACGACCTCGAACTATCTGGACCTCACCAAGGATTCCAGCCTCGCGGTCGCTATCGGCTATCCCGACCTCGTCAGCGTGGTCAATACTACCGCCAACACCACGGGCCAGGCCTTCGAGGCGCTGATCATCATGATCGCGGTCTATCTGGCGCTCAACCTCGTGCTGTCGGCGCTCATGAATATCTACAACAACCGCGTGGCACTGCGCGGGGGAGGGCCGGCATGAGCGTGATCGAGGCCGAAACGCGATTCGGTGCCGGCCCCGGAACGGTCAGGCCGCCTCTGCGCGCAAGGCTGGCGGACGGGCTGTTCAGCACAAAGCTCAATACGGCGATCACCATCGTGACCACCGCCTTTCTGGTGTGGACGGTTCCCTCCCTGCTGCACTGGACGCTGATCGACGCGACATGGAGCGGCACTTCGGCGGACTGTGCCGCACGCGCCGGGGCCTGCTGGGCCTTCATCGGTACCAAGCTGCGCTTTATCTTCTTCGCCTTCTACCCGCCCGACCTGCACTGGCGGCCGCTGCTCGTCATTCTGCTGCTTCTGGCGCTGGTGACGGCCAGCGTGCTGCCGCGCTTCTGGAACCGGGGTTTGCTGATCGCATGGTTCGGCGCCATCGGCGGCTCGTGGCTTTTGATGAGCGGCTGGCCGGGCGGGCGCTTGGTGCCTTCCAACCAGTGGGGCGGCCTGCCGGTCACGCTGCTGGTGTGGACCGTGTGTTTTGCAGTGGCGATGCCGCTCGCCGTGCTGCTGGCACTGGCGAGGCGCTCGAAGATGGGCGGCCTGCGCACGCTGGCAATCGGCTATATCGAGCTGATGCGCGGCACGCCGATGGTCGCGATCCTCTATGTCGCCATGCTGATCGTGCCGATGGCGCTGCCAGAAGGCATCACCCTCGACAAGACTTTCCGCGCCATGATCATGATCGCGCTGTTCTGGGCCGCCTATCTGGCGGAAGTGGTGCGCGGCGGCTTGCAGACCATCTCGCCCGGCCAGTACGAGGCCGCCACCGCGCTCGGCCTCGGCTACTGGCGCTCGATGCAGCTCGTCATCCTGCCGCAGGCGCTTCGGGTGGTCATTCCAGGCATCGTCAACCTTGCCATCGGCTTCCTGCTCGCAACCTCGCTGCTGGCGGTGATCGGCATCTTCGATCTGCTCAACGCCGCCAAGGCATCCGCCACCGACCCGAAATGGCTGGGCTTCTACGACGAGGCCTATCTGCTGGTGGCGGCAATCTACTTCACCTTCTGCTTCATCGGGTCCCGTTACAGCCGCAGGCTGGAGCGCCGCCTTTCCGGCCGGCCGCAGCATGGCCGTGGGTGATGCGCAGCTACACCATCGAATTCATGCCAAGGAGACGAGAATGACCGTTCACACCACCATTCCAAACCTTCCGGTCGTCGACATCGGGCGCTTTCATGAGGGGCCGGAAGAGCGGGCGAAGTTCATCGACGAGCTGCGCGATATCCTGCACGACCACGGCTTCTTCTACCTCACCGGACATGGCGTTGATACGGACCTGATTTCTGAGGTGGTCGCCACGGCCAAGAAATTCTTCGCGCTGCCGCTGGACGAGAAGCTGAAGATCGAGATGATCCGGTCGCCGCATTTCCGCGGCTACAACCGCGCCGGCAGCGAGCATACGCGCGGCGAGAAGGACTGGCGCGAACAACTCGACATCAACACCGAGGGCGAGGCGGTGGCCAACGTGCCCGAGGACCAGCCATGGCTGCATCTGCGCGGCCCCAACCAGTGGCCGGACCAGGCGCTGCCCGAGCTGAAGCCGCTTCTGCTCGCCTATCAGGCGGAGGTCACGCGCATCGGCATAGACGTCCTCAAGGCCATCGCGGTGACGCTCGGCCAGCCAGAGGACGTGTTCGCGCCGATCTACGAGCCGTCGCCCTCGCAGCTTCTGAAAATCATCCGCTATCCCGGTCGGGATGCGGCCGAGAGCGATCAGGGCGTCGGCGCGCACAAGGATGGTGGTTTCGTCACCGTTCTGCTGCAGGATACAGTTCCGGGCCTGCGGGTGCGCACCGAGGAAGGCGAGTGGATCGAGGCGCCGCCGGTGCCGGGCACCTTCGTCATCAATACGGGTGAATTGCTCGAGCTTGCGACCAACGGCTTCGTGCGCGCCGACGTGCATGACGTGGTGGTGCCGCCGGCCGGCGTCGAACGCTTCTCGGTCGCCTTCTTCCTCGGCGCGCGCTACGATGCCACCATTCCCGTCATTGATCTTCCCGAAGAATTGCAACGCAAGGAGCGCGGCATCAGCGTCGATCCGCTGAACCCGATCTTCCGCGAGGTTGGCATCAACCACCTGAAAAGCCGCCTGCGCTCGCATCCAGATGTGGCTGAGGCGCATCATGCCGCGCTGGTGGAGAAGCTGTTCGGCAAGGCAGGCTGATCGGCACGGCAAGAAAACGGCTTCCACGACAGGGGCTGCGATTAGCAGCTCTTGTCATTGGAGGAGACGATAGGGGGATGGCTGTTCTTTTCCCGGTTCCGGCCGTCCCCGATGATACCAAAATCCGGGGCTCGCGGCGCGACGCCTGTTTCATCGACACCATTGCGGAAGGAGGCATAAATTGGCCCGTCTTTTCCCCATCCTCGATCTTTCCCTCTTCGAATCCGGCCCGGCGGACCGCGCGGCCTTCCTGAGGGACCTGCGCTATGCTGCCCGCGATGTCGGCTTCTTCTATCTCGATGGCCACAACATAACGCTGGATGAAATCGACCGGCTGTTCGAGTTGTCGCGGCGTTTTTTCGATCTGCCGGAACAGGACAAGCTCGGTATCGAGATGGTGAACTCGTCACAGTTCCGCGGCTATACGCGCGTTGCCGGCGAGCGCACCCGCGGGCAGGCCGACTGGCGCGAGCAGCTGGATTTCGGCATCGAACGCGAGCCGGTGAAGCAGAATGGCGGCCAGCCGGCCTGGACGCGGCTGCACGGGCCGAACCAGTGGCCGCAGGCGCTGCCCGAACTGCGGCCGGCCATTCTCGAATGGCAGTCGAAAGTGGCCGAAGTGGCGATCCGGCTGCTCAAGGCCTTTGCCGTTTCGCTGGAACAGCCGCAAGACGTTTTCGAGCCGATCTATGGCGAGGGTGCCAACCACCGCATGAAGATCGTGCGCTATCCGGGGCGCGAGCAGACCGGGGACGATCAGGGCGTGGGCGCGCACAAGGATGGCGGCTTCCTCACGCTGCTGCTGCAGGACAATGTCGGAGGGCTGCAGGTCGAGTATGACGGCAAATGGGTCGAGGTCGAGCCCGTTCCGGGAACGCTGGTGGTCAATATAGGCGAGCTTCTGGAACTGGCATCCAACGGCTATCTGCGCGCGACGCTGCACCGCGTGGTGACGCCGCCGCGCGGCGCGGAGCGCTATTCGGTGCCGTTCTTCTTCGGCGCCCGGCTCGACGCCACCATTCCCCTTCTCGACCTTCCCGAGGATCTCGCCGCCGAGGCGAAAGGGCCTGCCAGCGACCCGGACAATCCCCTGTTTCGCGATGTCGGCGTGAATGTGCTGAAAAGCCGTCTGCGCTCACATCCCGATGTCGCCGCGCGGCATTATCCGGACCTTCTGAAAGCATCCTGAACCACAACGGAAACCACCCCCTTTTCGCACTGGTCATCGGGTGCGGTGTACGTTGAGCCTCCGATGCCCGGCCGGGCCGTTTCAACCTGCGCTGCGACCGGCCCGGCAATGATGGATCATGTTCCGGAATTCTGCCCGGAAATGCCTCGGAATTTCCGATCCATTGCCCCCAAACATACGATTTTTTCTCTTCCGTTGGCGGCCCTAATCTGAAGCAGTCCAGTTACAGGCTGCTGCCCGATGATGTCGCCGGTTGTTTCCACCTTCGCCTCGCGCAAAGCGGGTGCTCTGCCCGAGATCGTCACGGAAAGCCTCGCCGGCGATCATCCGCTTCGGGGGGCCGTTCTCATTCTCGGCAATTTCGATGGCCTGCATGTGGGACATCAGCAACTCGTCCACATGGCCCATGGCATCGCCGGAAAACATCCGGTTTCGGTCATGTCCTGCGAACCCCATCCGCGCAGCTTCTTTGCGACACAGGATGAGCCTTTCCGGTTGGCGACACCGTCCGCCAAGCGATTGCTGATGGCGCCATATGGGGTGGATTTCATCTATTCGCCCCGCTTCAACCGGTCGTTCGCCGGCATGTCGCCTGCCGAATTCGTGGATGATATTCTGGTGGAGGCTCTGGGCGTGCGGCACGTGATTGCCGGTCCCGATTTCCGGTTCGGCAACAAGCGATCCGGGGACATGCGCATGCTGTCGGAGCTGAGCGCGTTGCGCGGCTTCGGTGTCAGCATCGCGCCGGAGGTCGCGCATGCCGGCATTCGGGTCTCTTCGACCCTCATTCGCACTGCGATCCGTTCAGGCGACCTGCGGGGCGCCACGCGGTTTCTGGGAGGGGGGTGGCTGGTCGAAACGAGGCGTCGCGCCGACGGCAGCCTTGAGCTGCATCCCGATCTTTGCAGACCCAGAGCCGGTCGATATGTGGGATTTCCGGAGAGGGCCGGGTACCAGCCGGACAGGATTCGCATTGACATAACGCCGGAGGGCGGCTTCATCCCCCTCAGCCCATACCCTCTCCAAAGTGCGCCCGAGATGTGGCGTCTTGAAACACAGGACTGACCAGCCCCGCCATGACAATGCATTCCAGTGCCGAATTGCGGACCGAGAGAGACATGCTCGGCGCCCGCACCCTTCCTGCCGAATCGCTGTTTGGAATTCATACGCAACGTGCGGTCGAGAATTTCCCGATATCCGGCATCCGCGTCGGTGATTTTCCGGATCTGGTGCGCGCTCTTGCCATGGTGAAGCTGGCTGCTGCGCGGGCCAATCATGATCTCGGCGTTCTGGAAACGGCCAGACTCGATGCGATCGAAGCGGCCTGCCGGCTGCTGATCGGCGGGCAGCATCACGACGCATTCGTCGTCGATATGATCCAGGGTGGGGCGGGAACGTCCACCAACATGAATGCCAATGAGGTGATTGCCAATCTGGGGCTGGACAGGCTGGGCCGCGCCCGTGGCGACTACGCTGCCCTGCATCCGAACGATCATGTGAACAGGTCGCAGTCCACCAATGACGTCTACCCGACAGCGTTGCGCCTCGCCCTTATACTGGCCGCCGATCCGCTGAAGAGCGAGCTTTACCGCCTCATTTCGGCATTGCGTGACAGGGCAACTGCGTTTTCCACTGTGCTCAAGCTTGGCCGCACGCAGCTTCAGGATGCGGTGCCGATGTCGCTGGGTGCGGAATTTTCGGCCTTTGCGACCGGCCTTGTGCAGGAAGCGCGGCAGGTCTCGGCAGCGCTTGAAGAGCTGCATGTCGTCAATCTGGGCGGCACGGCGATCGGTACCGGCATCAACACGCCGGCAGAGTATTCTCCGGCGGCAATCAGCCATCTTGCAGAGATTTCCGGCTTGCCGGTCACGGCTGCCGCCGATTTCATCGATGCATCGTCCGACATGGGGGCGCTCGTTTCCCTTTCGGGCGCGCTGCGCCGTCTGGCGGTCAGGTTGTCGAAGATGTGCAACGATCTGCGCCTGCTGTCGAGCGGACCGCGCGCGGGCATTGGCGAGATCGAACTGCCGGCGGTGCAGGCGGGGTCGTCGATCATGCCGGGCAAGGTCAATCCGGTGATCCCGGAGGTGGTGAGCCAGATCGCCTACAGGGTCATCGGCCATGACGTCACGGTCAGCTTCGCGGCCGAGGCCGGTCAGTTGCAGCTCAACGCAATGGAACCGGTGATCGGCCACAGCCTGCTGGACGCGCTGAAGCTGCTCGCCGCCGGGATGCGTACGCTGACCGATCAGTGCGTGAGCGGCATCGAGGCGCGGCCCGAGCGATGCCGCGCGCTGCTCGACGCCAGCACGGCGATGTGCACGCCCATGGTTCCGGTCATCGGCTATGAACGGGCGGCGGAGCTGGCCGGCGCGACGCTGGCGCAGGGACGCGCTCTGGCGGATCTGGCGGTGGAGGCCGGCTATCTGTCGGCGGAGGAATTCAGCGCGCTCGAAAAGGCAGCCTGTGCCTTGCCGGATGCGGGAAAGGCAAGCCTGTGAGCATCCGCCATCTGCCCGCCAGCGATTACGTGACGCTGCCCTGGAAGAACGGAACCGGATCGACCGACGAAGTGTGCCTGCTTCCCGAAGAGGCGACGCGCGATGCGTTCGAGGTGAGGGTCAGCCGGGCGACCATTGCCGAACCCGGGCTGTTTTCCGCGTTTGCGGGGGTGGAGCGCACCATCACCCTGATCGAGGGAGCTGCGCTGTCGCTCGATTTCGGCACTCACAAGGCGGAGCTGGCGCCCCTGCAGCCCTACACTTTCGATTCCGGCCTTACGCCGCACGGGAATCCGACCCTCGGCCCGGTGCGGGTTCTCAACGTCATGGCTGCGCGGAATGCGTGGAAGCTGGGGCCGGCGCGCATCCTGACGCGGAGCGAGCATATTGAGACCGCGCAGAAGGAGGTGATCGTTCTGTTCGCGGTCAGGGGTGGATGCGAGATCGAAGGGGCGTCGCAAACGGTCTGCCTGCAAGAAGGCGACAGCGCGCTTCTTGATGAGCCTGCTTTCGCCGGTCTTTTACCGGACGCAGCCGTTCTGGCCGTTGCCCTGAAACGCGGACAGTTTCGCGGCTGAGGCCAGAGCATCGGGCCGAAAAGCGGATTGCGGTTTTCGGTTGCTCCCTCACCGATTTGGATTGCTAATCCAGGGGGCCGCCGGAAGCGGGACGTCAGGCTCTATTCGGCCCCGGCGCCATCAGGCGACCGGGGCTTTTTTCATGAAAACCTCGCGGCAGCATTCGATGAAGCGCCGGGCAGGTGCCGACAGCGTTTCCTGCCTGCGATGGGCGATGACGATGGAACTCGGCGTATTCTGGCCCACCAGCGGCCTGACCACCAGTTTCAGCCCGTCATAGGTCATGTCGGAGGCGGGCTTGGTCACCAGCAGCGCGTAGCCGAGCCCATGCCCGACCATGCCCCGCACCATTTCAAACGAGGCAGAGCGATGGGCGATCAGCGGATTGACGCCGGCCGCGCGCATGATCCCGGCGAAGTAGTCGGCGCTCGGTGGCGCGTCGAGCAGCACCATCGGCTCCTCGGCCAGTTCCGTGGGCTCGATTTCCGATTGCGCCGCCAGACGGTGTCCGTCGGGAAGAAGTACGTAGGGATGCAGCTCGTCCACCGGGATCTTCACGAGATCGTCGTCCAGATCCATGTCGTAGAGCAGGCCGATCTCGCTCTCGCCGGCCCGCAGGCTTTCGCTGAGGCGGCGCTGGTCGCCCTCGATCAGGCGGATGCCGATCCCCTCCATCTTCTCGATCAGCCGCGGCATGATGAAGGGACCGAATGTGTGAAAGCATCCGACGGAGAGCTTTGCCCCGGCGTTCATGCGGGCGGCCGCAAGGGATCTCGCGCCGTCGATGCGCGTGGAAGCGCCATAGGCGCGGTTGGCGTAGATCAGCGGCGAACCCGAGCGGGCAATATGCAGATCACGCACCTCGCACAGGAAAATGTAGTGGGTTCCGACTTTTTCCGAAGAGATCAGCCGGCAGTCGAAGGCAACGAGCGGATCGGCAATGCGCGGAGCACCGGAGGGCATGTTCACCCACTCGGTGCACTCGAACTTGTCGCTGACTTCGTCCCGGAAGCGGCCGGCGAAAGTGTCCGAGATATAGGACTGGTCGTCCCTGAGGACGTTGACGCACAACACGCCGTTCTCGACGATCTTCGCCGCTGCGGGGCTCAGGTGATGCACGCATACCCGCGCCATCCAGAAGGCTGCGCACATAGTCGATGAGGGCGAGGTTCGACTGGCGGCTGACGGTCGGAAAGGCAATCAGCCTGTCGAGAATGTCCAGAGTGCGCATCGCGGCGGGTCCGGTAAAGGCGGTGCCGCATGGTGAAACGCGGCACCTGCTTCAGTCAGGGAGTGCACAGCCTGCCGTGCGGTGTGCCGGACCTCAGAGGTCGCCCGGCACGCCATAGCTCGGTGCGACGGAGGGGTTGAGGGCGCGCGAGACATAGGCTTCCATTTCGCCCTTCCAGCGCTCCCACAATTCGGAAAGCTCGCCGATCGGGTCATGATCGGCCCAGTCGACGCGCAGGTCCGCGATCGCCCATGCCTCCTTGCGGACGAGGAGCATGCCGACGGAATGCACGGGACCTTCTTCGCCGCCTGCTTCTTCGGCTGCACGCATCGCGGCCAGCAGGCGATCGCCAATTCCCTGTCCGGCACTGTAGGAAAAGGCCGCCACCATGGCTTCGGGCACGCCCGGATCAGACAGGAGGTTGCCTGCCGCGATGACGCCCGGTGCGGTCGCGACCCGATGGGTTCCAAGCGTGCGCTCGCCGGAAAACGAGGCGGTGCGGCCCTGCGCATCCACCAGCGCAAGCTGGCGATATTCCAGATGCGGGGCTTCGCGCTTCAGCGCTTCCAGCGCATCCGTTTCTGAAAGACCGGAGGCCATGAGGTCCAGCCCTTTCGGCCCCAGCCGCGGGTCGGTGATGTTCTGCGTTGCCACCGTCCCCACGCCGGCCCGGGCATGGGCGCAGCGCGCGGCCACGCAGGGTGATGAGGAGGACACGGCGATGCCAAACATGCCGGTATCGGGACAGTGGGCGGAAATGGAAAAGGTCATTGCGGCATCCCCTTATGCGGCGTCGGGAATGACGGCGGTGACTTCAATCTCGACGACCCATTCCGGCTGCGCCAGAGCGGGAACAACAATGCCGGTGGAGCAGGGATGCACGCCCTTCATCCACTTGCCCATCTCCTGATAGACGGCCTCGCGGTAGCGGATGTCGGTGACATAGACGAGACGATGCGGCAGATATGCGCCATCTCGCTGCCGGCTTCCTCAAGCAGCATCTTGATGTTTTCCATCGTCTTGGCCGTCTGCTTGCCGGCATCGCCGACATGGAGGCACTCACGCGTTTCCAGATCCTGTGAGACCTGACCGCGCAGGAAGACCATGGTGTCGCGGGCGACGACGCCCTGGCTCAGGTCGTTGTCGAGGTTCTGTTCGGGGTAGGTCTTCTTGGTGTTGAAGGGGCGAAGCCGCTTGTGGATCATGTCGTCGTTTCCGTGTCGCTTGAGGCCCGGATGATCCGGGCAATGGGGCTGGGGCCAGGGGATGGGGGAGGACGGCATCCCTGCGGATGCCGTCCGGAGAAGATCATTCCGCGGCTGCGCGCTTTGCGTGGGTGCCGATGTCGGTCGAGAACCAGCTTGAAATCGCGCTGTCGCCTGCGGAGAGGGTGCGTCCGCCCATCACCCGGTCGGACAGGCCTGCGGCATCCTTGACGAAAGCCAGCGGACCATCCCAGTCGAAGTTCCGGTAGACGGCGGCAAGATGGGCGAAGGGCGGAGACTGCGCGAACAACTGGAAGGTGAGCCGGTGGCCGGCATAATCGGAGTTAAGAAGGTCGCGGGCGAAGGCAAGCAGCTTGCGCCGGTCGTCTGCCACCCATTCCTCATTGATGCTGTAATATTTCTCCAGCCATGGCTTCGTGTCGGGATGCTCGAAGGAGGCAGCATCCGGCGTGACGCAGATCTGGCCGCCGCCGAGCTCGCGGGCGATGTGCATCATTTCATTCAGTTGCGAGCAGGCCAGCACGCGGCCCGTGTAGAGCAGGGACTGGTTGGGCATCATCAGGCCGGCGGGCGAACGTTCGCCGAGCGCGATCGCTGCCGTCAGGTGGGCGTTGATCCCTTCACGGTAGACGGCAAGCTGGGCCAGCTTTTCCTGCACGGCCTGCTGCTTGTCGAGGCCGGTCTGACGCGCATTGAAGAGCGCCGCGCCGATCATCATGTCGGCAACCTTGAGGTTGCGCTGGACGAAGGCGAAGGCCGAATAGCGGTGCAGGGTGGCGCGTATGAAGGTCGCCGCCTTGGTGTGGCGATAGAACAGCACGTTCTCCCACGGGATCAGCACGTTGTCGAAAATGACGATCGTGTCGACCTCGTCGAACTTGTTGGCCAGCGGATAGTCCTTTTCGGGAGCACGGCCGGCGAAGCCGGTGCGGCAGATGAACTTCAGGTTCTCGCTGCCGAGATCGCAGATGAAGCCCACGGCGTAGTCGCTGAGGGCGTTGTTGCCCCAGTGGGCAATCGTCGGCTTCGTGAAGGCCTGATTGGCATAGGCGGCCGCCGTCTCGTATTTCGCGCCGCGAACGATGATGCCCGCATCGGTTTCCTTCACCACATGCAGGAGCATGTCGGGATCCTGATCCTGAGGCGCCTTCGAGCGGTCGCCCTTCGGGTCGGTGTTTGCCGAAACGTGGAAGGGGTCTTCCCGCAGAACGCGATGGATGTGGGTCTCGATATTCTTCGAGAATTGCGGGTCGACCTCGTTCAGCACGTCCTGACCGTCGAAGAGGGACCACATCTCGCCCACGGTTTCGTCGCCGACGCGGGTAACGACGCCGCCGATCTCGTTGAGCATATGATCAGTGGCGCGGCGCTTGGCCCACCAGTCGTCCTGCGTGCGGGGCAGGGCGCTGCCGAGCGCGTTGCGCTCTCCGTCCTGCTCCACCGTCATGATGTCGCGATGCGCTTCCTCGTGCTGCATGTCGAAGATGCGGGCGCGGATATCCACCAGCGGCTTGAACTGGGGATGGGTGGTGACGTCGTTGACGCGTTAGCCGTTGACCCAGATCCGCCGGCCGTCGCGGATCGAATCCCTGTATTCCTGACCTGTCCTGATCATCAGTTGTCCTTTGCATTGCTGGGAAGTCGTGGCTGGGAAGGCCCAGGGGGCCTTCGTTCCCGGCCGCTTGCAGGGCGGGGTTCCAGACAGTGGTAACAAGCCGGCGCAGACACCGAAAATAAGGGTTTCCGCAGCCCTGCAGCAGTTTTTCCGATGCCGGAGAAGGCGCTCCGGCATCGGAAGGAGCGGGTTATTTCTTGTGGTCCGTCCAGGCGCCGTCGCGCACTTCCTTGATCTCGATCGAGACCTCTATCCGGGTCTGGCCGTTCTCATCGAAGGTGGTCGTGCCGAGCACGCCGTCATAGCTGATCGCCCGGATGGCCTCGGCCAGCGCCACCTTGTCGTCGATGCCTTTTTCCCGGATCACGGTCAGCAGTATGTTGGTCGCGTCATAGGCGTATTTGGTGTAGGGGCTCGTCGGCTCCGAAAACGCCCTTGCTGCGTAGTCGGCATTCATCTTCTCCAGCTTCGGATTTGACTGCGAGGCCGGATAGCTCACCATCGTGCCTTCCGCGGCCGGTCCGGCCAGGGCAATGAAGTCCGGATCGTAGAAGCCGGAAATGCCGATCATCGGTATGTTCAGCCCCACCTCGGCCATCTGCTTGCGCAGGATGCCCGCCTCGGCGATGACGCCGCCGAAATAGATCGCATCGGGCGACGCATCGCGCAGCTTGGTCAGCGCCGTGCGGAAATCGACCGTTCCGACGGGGAAGAGCTCCTTGGCGACGATCTCGCCGCCGGCCTCGGTGAAGAAGCCGTCGAATGCCTGCGAGTTGGCGGTGCCGTAGTCGCTGGTGTCGGCAAAAATCGCTATTTTCTTTGCGCCGAGCCCGGTCGCCGCCCAGTCCGCCAGCGGATGGTTTTCGGCAACGAGGGTAGGCGTAACGCGCGTGATCTCGGGAAGATTCTGCTGGGTGATCTGCGGGCTGATGGCGCCCCAGACGATCATCGGCATCTGGGACCGGTGAAAGACCGGCATGGTGGCGAGCGCGACGGGGCTGTTCCAGTGACCAATGGCGGCCACGACATCGGGATCGTTGACCAGCTTGAGGGCGGCGCCGACACCCGTTTGCGGGTCCGAGGCATCGTCAAGCGCCACAGGCTCGACCTGATAGGGGTAATCGGCCGCGTTCGCCTGCTCTATCGCGAGCAGGAAGCCGTTGCGGGCGCCCAGACCCTGCTGGGCATTGCCGCCGCTGACGGGGCCGATGAATCCAAGCTTGATATGCGGCTTGTCCTGCGCGGCGGCAGGCATGATGGCCATGGCCGTCGACAGCATCATTAGTCCCGCCAGCACAGTGCGCCGGCGCATAAGTGATGTTCTCATTATTATTCTCCCGTTCGTTCCCTTGTTCCGGCCGTGCCGATCGCTCGGGCATCCGGGCCCGGAACATGCTCATGCGTCAGCCGATGATGCAGGCTGCGGGATCGCCCCTGCGATAGAAAGTCGTAATTTCCGATGGCCTGCTTCGGAAAACCCTAGTCAAAATCTCAGGCTTTTGCTTTGCGCTGGAACAGAAGGCGCTCATAAGCTGGACCATCAGCGCCACATGAAGAGGGAGGATCTTGATGGACGCTCTGCTTATGCAGCACTTGCTCAACTGGCTGGTGCTTGGCAGCATCTACACATTGATCGCGCTTGGCTTCAGCCTGCTTTTCGGCGTCCTGAATGTGATTCACTTTTCGCACGGCGACGTGGCGATGGTCGGTCCCTTCATCGCACTGGCCATTGTTCAGGCGGTTACGGCCATGGCCATGCCGCTCGGGGCGTCGGCAGCACTGCTGGTGGCGATACTGGCGGCCATGGCCGCCATCGGCTTGCTCGGCGTGTTGCTCGACTGGCTTGTGATCCGGCGCTTTCGCACCTCTCCGGCCATGATGGCGCTCGTCGCAACGGTCGCCCTCGGCACCGTCATCCGCGAAATGATCCGCACCCTCTACCCGCAAGGCTCCAATCCCAAGCCGTTTCCGGCAATCGCCACCGGCGTGATCCAGATCGGCGACGTGGTCATTCCCGTGTTCAGCCTGATCGTGATCGGCGTCAGCGTTGCCATGGTCGCGGCCCTGTTCGCGCTGATCAGCCACACGCCGGTCGGCGTGCGCATCCGTGCGGTTGCCGAAGATCTGAGCATTGCACGCCTGATGGCTGTCCGGCCGGACCGCATTTTTGCCGTCACCTTCTTCATCGCCTCGGCGGTGGGTGCGATCGGTGCGGTGTTCTTCGTCAGCCATGCGGGCGTGGTCCGCTTCGATTTCGGCATCCAGCTCGGTCTGATCGGGTTTTCGGCGGCGGTGATCGGCGGCCTCGGCTCGATGAACGGAGCCATTCTAGGCAGCCTGCTGATCGCGGGCGTGGACGTTCTGGTTCAGGTGCTGGTTCCCGATGGCGCGTCCTACAGGCTGGTTTTCATCTTCATGCTGACCATCCTCGTCCTGGTGTTCAAACCATCGGGAATGCTCGGCAAACCCGTTTTCGAGAAGGTGTGATCCATGTCGCAAACCGGTATTCAAGTGGAGGCTCCGGTGGAGCGCTCCGGCACGAGCCTTGATGCCTCCATCGTCGTGGCGGTGGAGCTTGGCAGCGCGGTCCTGCTGGGCGCCTTCCTGCTCAGCGAACAGACCGCAATCGTGGTCCTGCTGCTGGCCGTCATGGGCGCCATCTTCGGCCTCCTGCAATGGCGCCCGGCGTTCGAGGAGCGGATCGTCGCCGCCTTTCATGATCAGCAGCAACTGGCGATCGCGCTGGGAGCCGTGATCGTGATGGTTTATCCCTTCTTCATGCAGGGCAGCAGCTATGCATTGCATCTGCTCATCGTCGCGCAGCTCTATGCCGTGCTGGCGCTGGCGCTGAACTTCCAGCTGGGCAGCGCCAACATTCCCAATTTCGCGACGGGTGCCTCCTACGGCATCGGCGCCTATACCTCGGCGCTTCTGGCCATCAATTTCGGGGTGTCGTTCTGGCTGACACTGCCGGTTGCGGCGGTCGTCGCCACCATATTCGGCTTTCTGCTGGGCTTTCCGTCGATGCGGACGAAGGACAGCTATCTGGCGCTCGTCACCATCGCCTTTGGCATCGTCGTGCATCAGCTTCTCAACAACTTCAGCTGGACAGGAGGCGCGAACGGGCTGGTCGGCATTCCCGCACCGAGCCTTTTCGGCCACTCGTTCACCCGCCCGATCGAGGTGTTGGGGTTCCGCCTGCCGAGCCAGGCGAACTTCTACTACCTGTCGGCGGCGCTCGTCGGCCTGTCGATCATCGCCGCCCGCCGCCTCCACAATAGCCGGGTCGGGCTTGCCTGGAACGCCCTGCGCGCCGACCCGCTGGCGGCACGCTGCCAGGGCATCGACATCGTCTGGTACAAGATGCTGGCCTTCGGCGTGGATGCATTTCTGGCGGCGTTCGCGGGCACCATCTACGCCTTCTATGTCAGCTACATCTCGCCGGATAATTTCACCTTCCTCGTCTCCGTGACCATCATGACCATGGTGATCGTTGGAGGCATGGACAACACGCTGGGTGTCATCATCGGAGCCTTCCTGCTGACCATGCTGCCCGAGAAGCTGCGCATCTTCTCCGACTACAGGCTGCTGTTTGTCGGCGTGGTGGTGATCCTGTTCCTCATCCTGCGCCCGCAGGGACTGTTCCCGCAGCGCGCGCGAAACTACGGAGCCCATCGATGAGCCATCCGCTGCTTGAAGTCCGCGGCCTGTCGATCCGCTTCGGAGGTCTGGTTGCGGTCGCCGAGGTCGACCTTACGCTGAACCATTCCGAGGTGGTCTGCATCATCGGCCCGAACGGGGCGGGAAAGTCGACCCTCTTCAATCTGATCTCCGGCATTTACCGGCCGACCCATGGCAGCATGAAGCTGGAGGGTAAGGACATTACGGGCTGGCCTGCGCATCGCATCGCAGCGGCCGGTATTGCCCGCACCTTCCAGTCCAGCCGCCTGTTCAACGACCTGACCCTTCTGCATAACGTGCTGATAGGCATGCACACCCGCACCAGATCCGGCGTCTTCGACGCCTTGCTGCGTCCCGCCACCGCGCGGGCCGAGCTTGAAGCGGCGGCCGTGCGGGCAGGCGAATTGCTTCATGCGGTCTCGCCGCAACTGCATGCCCGCCGGCACACGCTTGCCGGCGCGCTGCCGCAGGCCGATCGCCGGCGCCTGGAGATCGTGCGGGCGCTGGCCTCGGAGCCCAGGGTCATCATGCTGGACGAGCCGTCCTCCGGCATGGACGACCGCGACACGGACGGGCTGATGGCCGATGTGCGCAGGGTGATGGCCGAGCGCCCCGGTCTCTCCTTCCTGATCATCGAACATGACATGCGCCTCGTCGCGGCGCTGCCCGACCGGGTGGCGGTGATCGACTATGGTCGCAAGATCGCCGATGGCGATTTCTCGCAGGTGCGGCTGATGCCGCGCGTACAGGAAGCCTATCTTGGACAGAAGGCAGCGCATCATGCTTGAGATGAATTCCGTCAGCACGAGTTATGGTTCGGTGCCGATGCTGCGGGACGTCTCGCTGCAGGTGGGGCCGAGCGAGATGGTGTGCCTGCTCGGGCCGAACGGCGCTGGCAAGAGCACCACCTTCAATGCGATCTGCGGCTTGCTGCGCAGCGACAGCGGCTCAATCCGGATTGCCGGACAGGACGTGAAGGAATGCGGCACGGAACGGCTGGCCAGTCTTGGCGCGGGCTTCGTTCCGGAGGGGCGGCGGCTGTTTCCGACGCTGACCGTTCGCGAGAACCTGCGGCTTGCCTTCGATGCGGCGCGCAATCCTGCGCTTGACTTCGAGACGCAGCTCGAACGCATGGCCGATCTCTTCCCGCGCATCCGTGAGCGGCTGGGCCAGAAAGCCGGCACCATGTCCGGTGGCGAGCAGGCCATGGTAGCACTGGCGCGCGCGCTGATCGGCGATCCCAGGCTGGTGGTGATGGATGAGCCGTCGCTCGGACTGTCGCCCAAGCTCATCGACGAATATTTCCAGATCGTTTCCCGTATCCGCGACGAGGGAAAGGCCGTGCTGCTGATCGAGCAGAATGCGGAAACCGCCCTTTCGATCGCCGAAAGGGGCTATCTGCTGATCCGCGGCAAGATCGCGCTGAGCGGCAAGAGCTCGGACCTGTTGCAGGACGATACCATCCGCCACCTCTATCTCTAGGCCGGAGCCTTCAAGGACGGGACACGGTGGGCGCTTCCGGGGAGCAGGCATATGCCGGTGTTCCCGGAGCGGTTTTCGGGAAGCAGTGCCCCTGCGGCAATCGCACCGGCCATCCTTGATGGAACCGGTGCGATCTGTTTTTTAAACTTGACTCGTAATGTTATATAATTACAAAACGCGAACTCCAACCATTCGGTTTTCAGGAGAGTTCCGTGGCCATTGTTCCGCTGCGCAGCGAGAAGCTGCTTGTCGCCACCGCTTTGTCGACGGGTGTCGCGCTTCTATGCGCGATGACCCATGCATCGGCGCAGCAAACTGCGGACGACGCGAACTCCACCCTGCTCGACACCATCGTGGTGCCTGCCGGAAAGCGGGCACGGCTGGGTGCCGAGGACGCCAGGGCGTTGCGCGAGGCGGATTTCCGTGCGTCGTCATCCGTTCGCACGGTGACACGCGAAGAGATAAAGCAGATCGGACCCGGCCGGCCGGACAACATCCTGCAAACGGTTCCCGGCGTGTTCACGCAAGGGCAGGCGCGGATGCCCGGCGTTTCTGTAAACGTACGCGGCATGCAGGATTTCGGCCGCACCAACGTTTCGATCGACGGTGCGCGCCAGACTTTCCAGTACACGACGGCGGGGCCGATGGGCATGGCATTCATCGACCCCGCCCTTGTTCGCGGCGTGTCCATCGCGAAGGGAACGGTCGCGACCGAGGGCGGTGCTGGCTCGCTCGGCGGCATCGTCAATTTTCGGACGCTCGAACTGGACGACATTCTCACCGGCGGCAAGAACTGGGGTGCTGAAGCCAGCACGACTTACGGCACGAACGGCTACAACTGGTCGGGCACGCTGGCCGCAGGTGCGCGCAACGACCGCATCTCCGGGATCGGCGCGCTCAGCTTTCGCGATTCAGGGCGCTACAGGGACGGCAACGGGAAGTACGCCGACCAGACCGGACAGGATCTCATTTCGGGGCTGGCAAAGGTAGGCCTTCAGTTGAGCGATGACCAGACGCTCGATCTCGGCTTCATCCGCTATCACAACGAATTCGCGCTCAACTCCACCGAGTTCGACGCCAATGTCACGACGCTGACGGCGAAGCATCGTTACGATCCCGACAGCGATCTGGTCGATCTGCGCACCAATGCCTACTACAACAAGACCAAGGTCAACCAGTACTGGTTCACCGGCAACCTGATTGCCGGCGAGGACATCGACTACAACAATGACAGCTTCGGCTTCGATGTCAGCAACGTCTCGCGCTTCTCGGCGGGCGATGTCGCTCTGGCCCTGAAATACGGGATGGAGGGCACATGGGACCGGGTTCGCACCGAAGAAACCGGCCCCGACACACATCAGACCTCATCCGGCTGGACGCCGTCCGGCAATCGCAGCATCGTTTCCGGTTTTGCCGAGATGACCGCGACCAAGGGTATGTTCGACCTGACGGCAGCCGCGCGCATCGATCACTTCTCGCTGTCGGGCTCAGGCAACAACCCGACCACCGGAACGGGAGGCATGCCGGCTGTGCCGGCCGGCCCGTTCTCGGTCGACAAATCCGAGACGGCGGTGAGCCCGAAGGTAAAGCTGGCCGCGCGGCCGGCATCGTGGCTTTCCGTCTACGGAAGCTATGGGCTCGGCTTCCGGCCGCCGGCGATCACGGAAACGCTGATGGCCAACCGTCATCCGGGTTTCGTCGGGAATTTCGTGCGCTTCTATCCCAATCCCTTCCTTGAGCCCGAGCGCTCGAAGGGATGGGAGGCCGGTGCCAATCTGGTTTTCGACAATGTGCTGCGGGCGGGCGACGGCCTGCGCCTCAAGGGCAGCTACTATTCCAGCGAGATCGACGATTACATCGTCTCCATGCAGGGAAGCTGCGTGGCCGCGACCTGCTTCTATTTCGACAATGTGGCTGGTACCAGCAAGGTGAAAGGGTTTGAGCTGGACGCAGCCTATGATGCCGGTTTCGCCTTTGCCGGCCTCGGCTATCACCACATCACGGCGGACCTGCCGGTGCCGTCGGCTGGTCTCGGCGTCTTCGCCGGGCCGCCGAAACAGGTCTGGACGCTGACGGCCGGGGTTCGGCTGTTCGAGGACCGGCTCACTCTTGGCGGGCGCGTGCGCAGCGTTTCGGAGAGCGTCTATGGCGGGCAGGCCTCGACGGGAACGCCGCCTTCCGGCGTCGAACCCTACCGGCTTTACGATGCGTTCGCCTCCTACAAGGTCAGCGACAATCTCGATCTCAATTTCACCGCAGAAAACCTGACTGATAAGGTATACAAGCCGGGAATGACCGCGGATTCGATGAACGGTCCGGGCCGCACGCTGAAATTCAGCATCGCGGCGCGGTTCTGACCGCAAAGACAGGAGATCGATGATGGACCAGCCCGCAACATCCAGAACGATCGACACGCAATGCGTGGTCGCCGGCTCCGGTCCCGGCGGGCTCATGCTCGGCATGCTCCTGGCGCGGGCAGGGGTCGATGTCACCGTGGTGGAGAAGCACGCCGATTTTCTGCGCGACTTCAGGGGCGACACGGTGCATCCCTCAACGCTCGACATCATCGACCAGCTCGGGCTGCTGGACGAACTGC
The DNA here is from genome assembly GCF_059509755.1 of Aquamicrobium sp. YD-1-mutant5. Lineage (NCBI taxonomy): Bacteria > Pseudomonadati > Pseudomonadota > Alphaproteobacteria > Hyphomicrobiales > Phyllobacteriaceae > Aquamicrobium > Aquamicrobium sp. YD-1-mutant5. Next base: position 8,600 of record NZ_JCAKKP010000005.1, on the reverse strand, counting down.
TGAAGGTGCCCCACACGCAGGCGCCGCGGCTGCATGCCGAGATCGGCGGCAGGGACGTCACCATCGCCGATTTCTCGCGCCTGCCGACGAAATGCCGCTTCATCGCCTTCATGCCGCAGTGGGATTTCCTCGACTTTCTCGCGCGTGAAGCGAGGAAACTGCCGAATTTCCACATCGTCATGTCGGCCGAGGTCACCGACCTGATCGAGGACGGCGGGCGCATTGCCGGGCTTGTCGCCCGCACGCCGGACGGTTCCGTCGAAATCCGGGCGCCGCTGGTTGTCGGTGCGGATGGCCGCAATTCCATCGTGCGGGCAAAGGCCGGGCTGGAAGTCGAAAGCTTCGGCGCGCCGAGCGACGTCTTGTGGATGAAGCTCTCCCACCAGCCGGACGATCCCCCCTACACGATGGGGCACGGCGGGCCGCGTCAGGGGTTCGTGATGGTGGATCGCGGCGATTACTGGCAGTGCGGCTATGTGGTGCGCAAGGGCAGCTTCGCCGAGGTGAAGGAAAAGGGCATCGAGGCGTTCCGCGAAGCGGTTGCGGCCGTCTCGCCGCTGCCGGCCGACCGTGTCGCGGAAATCAGGTCATGGGATGACGTTCACCTGCTTTCGATCCGCATCGACCGGCTGAAAAGCTGGTGGCGGCCGGGGCTGCTGTGCATTGGGGACGCCGCGCACGCCATGTCGCCCATCGGCGGCTTCGGCGTGAACCTCGCCATTCAGGATGCCGTGGCGGCGGCCAACATATTGTCCGTGCCGCTGCGCGAGGGCAGGCTGGCCGACCGCCATCTTGCGGCGGTGGAAAAGCGCCGTGTCTTCCCGACCAAAGCCACGCAGAAACTTCAGCTCATGATGCAGTCGAGCAGCAAAAAGCGTCAGGAAAGTGCGGTGAAACGCAGCGGCCCGCCTTCCTTCGTGAAGGGCATTGCCCGCTGGCCGTTTCTCGCCCATCTGACCGGGCGCCTCGTCGGACTGGGCATCCGTTCGGAGAAGGTGAACATGGCGGCGCTGAAGGCGCGCTGACCTGTCTTCGCCGGCGGCCTACAGTTCCGCGCTTCCGGGCAGGGCTGCCGCCAGAGCATCGATGGCAAGGCGCACCCGCAATGGAAGATGCGGGGTTTCGGGCCACAGCGCGTGAGTGCGAAACACCAGACGCGGCACGTCCTGCAGGAGCGGAAACAGGCGTCCGTTGTGAACACGCTCGCGGATGAGCCAGCAGGGCAGCCATGCCAGCCCATGGCCGGCCTCCGCGGCATCGGCGATGGCTTCCAGATCGTCGAACCTCATCCGGCTGGCCGGCGTGACCTCCAGCATTCCATTTTCGGAGGTCGGGAACTGCCATGTCCGGATGCGGCCGGCGCGGCCATAGGTGATGGCGCGATGTGCCATCAGATCGTCGAGCGTTTGGGGCGTGCCATGTCTGGCGACGTAGTCGGGCGATGCGCATACGGTCATGCGCTGAAGACTGATCGTGCGTGTCATCAGTCCGGCGCCATCTCCCGTATCGCCATTGCGGATTGCGAGGTCGAAGCCGTCCTCGGTGAGATCCACCGGGCGGTCACTGAAGGAGAGATCGATTTCCAGCCTTGGATGGCTGGCCGCCAGACCGGCGAGAACCGGCGCCACGCAGCGCCGCCCGAACAGCACGGGCATCGATACGCGCAGTCTGCCTGAGGCCTCGCGGCGGCCGGTTTCCAGCGCGGCCTCGCCCATGCGCAGTTCTTCAAGCGCCCTTGAGCAGCGTTCGTAATAGACCTGTCCGTCCTCGGTGAGGCTCTGGCTGCGCGTGGTGCGATGGAAAAGGCGCACCTCCAGCCGTGCCTCGATGCGGGCGATGGTCTTGGCCACCGCCGAGCGCGTGAGGTGAAGCTGCTCGGCCGCAGCGGCGAAGCTGCCACATTCCACCGCCGCCACGAAAACATCCACGCCATTGAGATGATCGCTCATCGATTGTCATCCTCAACTATCCGATCAGTGGAATAAATATCACCACTGGATAGGATATGGAAACGATATGGTCCCGTTCTAAACATCGGGACAAGGACCGGATGATGAAAGAGACGATGAAGCGCTGGGAAATGGATGGCATCGGCCGCGACAGGCTTGAGCTGCGCGAGGTTCCGGTGCCCCGCCCGCAGGCTGGTGAAGTTCTCGTGAAGGTGAACGCGGCCTCTCTCAACTATCGCGACAGGCTGGTGATCGATGGCGGCATGGGCTTGCCGCTTGCCTTTCCTTTCACGCCCGGTTCCGACCTCGCGGGAGAGGTGGCTGCCGTCGGAGAAGGCACCAGCCGCTTCGGCATCGGCGACAGGGTGATATCGAACTTTGCGCCGGACTGGATCGACGGGGCGCCGAAAGGGGATGCGCGCACGCCACCCTACCGCACGCTTGGCGGGGTCTATCAGGGCGTGCTGGCGGAATATGTGGCATTTCCGGAGGAATGGCTCGTGCGGGCACCCGCAACGCTGTCCGATGCGGAAGCGAGTACGCTGCCTTGCGCGGGGTTGACCGCATGGTTTTCCCTTGTGGAAAAGGGCAGGGTCCGGGCTGGCGAGACTGTGCTCGTGGAGGGAACCGGGGGCGTTGCCCTGTTTGGACTTCAGATCGCGAAGGCGCATGGGGCCCGTGTGGTCGTGATTTCAGGCAGCGCGGAAAAGCTGGAACGGGCACGGCTGCTCGGGGCCGATCACGGCATCGACCGCACGGCGCAGGACTGGACAGAGGCCGTGCTGCGCATCACGCAGGATCATGGTGCCGATCATGTTCTGGAACTGGTGGGCGGACCGCATCTCGGCAAGGCGGTGCAGGCCGCGGCCATAGACGGGCGCATCTATCAGATCGGCGTTATGGAAGGTTTCGACATTGCCGCTCCCGCCGGGCCGCTGATGCTGAAGAACGTGGTCGTTCACGGCATCGGCGTCGGACATCGCAGAGCGCTGGAAGACCTTGTCGCCGCAGTCGACCAGACAGGCATCAAACCCGTCATCGACACGCGCTATCCCTTCGCCGATCTGCCTGCCGCCCTCGACAGGCTGGACCGCGGCGCGTTCGGCAAGCTCGTCATCGACGTGGGGTGACGTCGGGGCGCGTATGCGCTTTCATGTGTTGATCTTGGGGACCAAAGGCATGACGGCTTGTCTCTGTCTGCAGCAGGGCAGAGACAAGCAGATATTCATTCTCCGCGGCATTTGCTGTTTTCGGGTGGCGGCACATGCGGCATGTTTTGAGGCCGCAATCCCGCTGCCAGTCGTTTTCCGCACTCTTGTAAGCGGAACCGTCACCGGACACTGCTCTTCACTTTCTCGCATGCGGCGTTGCCATAAACCGCTTTTTCAGTCTTGCTATTTGGTGTGTGATGCATCATGTTTTTTGATGTGCCGATATCTGTTTCGGTCAAAGTGTTGATGACAGGATGGGAGCGGCATGCAGCCAGACTTCAGCCTCGCGGTGCTGGAAAAGGAAAACCTTGGCGAGACGGTTTACAACCGGCTGGCGGAGGCCCTGATGAAAGGCCGCTTCGCGCCGGATGCACGCCTCACCATTCGTGATCTGGCGCAGTCGCTCGGCACCAGCGTCACGCCGGTGCGTGATGCCATTCTGCGACTTATTCAGGATGATGCCCTTGTGCAGAAATCGGCGCGCGAGGTGCGCGTGCCGGTGATCACGCCGGACCGCTACCGCGAAATCCGCATGATCCGGCTGAAGCTTGAAGGACTGGCGGCACGGGAGACGGCGTTGCGTGCCGTGCCGGAAGATGTTGTGCGGCTGCGCAATCTTGTCGGGCGCAATGAGCAGGCGCTGGCTGCGTGCGACTGGGCGGCGGCGCTTGAATTGAACCAGACCTTCCATTTTGCGCTCGCGGACATTGCCGGACTGCCACTGCTGCGCGGCATTCTTCATCGTCTGTGGCTTCAGATGGGGCCGCTGATAGCGGAGGCCTATCAGCCGGGCGGGCGGGTGATGATCGATCATCACCATGAGCTTGTGAAGGCCGTGGAGACAGGCGATCCGGATGCCGCGGAGCGCGCGATCGAAAGCGATATAGGCGACGCGGGCAGCATCATTCTGGACAGGCTGACGGCGCGTTCCAAATCCAATGCGGGCCAACTTTGATGGATGAAGTCGATTGCATCGTTGCCGGTGCTGGTGTCGTTGGTCTTGCCGTGGCGCGGGAACTGGCTTTGAGCGGACGGGACGTCCTCATCCTCGAAGCTGCCGATGCGATTGGCACGGCCACGAGTTCGCGCAATTCCGAGGTCATCCATGCCGGGCTATACTATGCGCCCGGATCGCTGAAGGCCGGGCTTTGTGTGTCCGGTCGCGATAGCCTTTACGAATATTGTGCAGAGCGTGGCATTCCGCATGAGCGTTGCGGTAAGGTGATCGTGGCCACCAGCGCGGGGCAGGAGGCGGCGCTGGATGCCATTGCCGACAATGCCGGAAAAAGCGGGGCCGGCGCCTTGCAGAAACTGACTGCGGCCGAGGCGAAGGAACTGGAGCCGGCGCTCGCCTGCACCGCCGCCTTGCTCTCGCCCGACACCGGCATCGTCGACAGCCATGCGTTGATGCTGTCTCTGCTGGGCGATGCCGAAGCGGCCGGAGCCATGCTCGGCCTCAACACCGAAATCTCCGGCGGCCGTGTGGAAGGCGCACGTGTCGTGCTGACGACGCGCGACACCCAAAGCGGCGACACGTTCGAGATCGCCACCCGCCATTTCGTCAATGCGGCCGGGCTTGGGGCAACGGCTCTGGCCGGTGCGCTCGAAGGGCTTGATCCGCGTTTCGTTCCGCAGCAGCGCCTCGCCAAGGGCAATTACTTCTCGGTCACCGGCCGCGCTCCCTTCTCGCGCCTCATCTATCCAGTGCCGGAGCCGGGCGGGCTCGGCATCCACCTGACGCTGGACCTGAACGGCATCGCACGCTTCGGCCCCGATGTGGAATGGGTGGACGGGCTCGATTATCGGGTCGATCCGGCCCGCGCGCAGCGCTTTTACGGCGCGATCCGCACCTATTGGCCCGAGCTGGCGGATGACGGCCTGCAACCGGCCTACAGCGGCATCCGTCCCAAGCTTTCGGGCCGCGGCGAAGCCAACGCCGATTTCGTCATTCAGGGGCCTGATGCCCACGGCATTGCAGGTCTCGTGAACCTGTTCGGCATCGAAAGCCCCGGCCTCACCTCATGTCTCGCCATCGCCCGGCACGTCGCGCAGGCGCTCACCCGCTCTGATGGCTGATATCCGGAAACAGAATATGCGCGACAGGAATTGTGCCTTCGACCTCGCCATGAAGGAGTGTCTGGGCGAACGAGGATGGCTGACACGTCCTGAAGACAAAGCCGCTCATGCGCGCGACTGGCTGGACCGTTATGGCGAAGTCCCGCGTGGCATTGCCCGGCCTGCAAGCACTGCGGAGGTGTCGGCCATCGTCCGGCTTTGCGCTGAGCATGGGATCTCCATTGTTCCACAGGGTGGAAACACCAGCCTCAACGGGGGCAGCGTGGCAATCAGCCCGGCCAGCGTGATCCTCTCGATGGCGCGGATGAACCGCATCCACACGATCGATGCTGTGGACTTTACCGCGACCGTGGAAGCAGGGGTCGTTCTGGCGCTTCTTCATGAGAAGCTCACCGCACACAACCTTGCCTTTCCGCTGCATCTGGGGGCTGAAGGCAGCGCCCAGATCGGGGGATTGATTGGCACCAATGCCGGTGGCAGCCATGCCATGCGCTACGGAATGATGCAGGATCTGGTGCTCGGCCTTGAGGTCGTTCTTGCCGATGGCACCGTCTGGGATGGCTCGCGTGCCCTGATCAAGGACAATGCCGGTTATCAGTTGCGCCGGCTGTTTTGCGGATCGGAGGGAACGCTCGGCATTGTCACCAAAGCTGTGTTGCGGCTGTTTCCGGCGCCGGTCGCGCGCGCGACAGCCCTGCTTGCCCTGCCGGATCTCGATGCTGCCCTGCGCATCGGAGCGTTGCTTCGTGCATTGACGGGCGAGTTTCTGGCGGCCGTGGAGTTCTTCAATGAGCCTGGCCTCTCGCTGCTCCTGAAGCATGTCCCCCACATCTCCCGACCGCTTGAGATACCGGGTCCGGTCTATCTGCTGGTCGAGATCGCGACCTCCATTCCTGAAATCGTGCTGCCCGACATTCTGGATCGTGCCTTGAGTGCGGCTTTCGAAACAGGGGACGTGCTTGATGGGACGATTGCGACCAGCGAAGCCCAGCGTGCCGCTCTCTGGAGAATTCGGGAAGAATTGCCTGAAGGGCAGCGTCTGGAAGGCAGGCAGATCAAGCACGATGTCTCGGTGCCTGTAGCACGGCTTGCGGCATTCGTGGGTGAAGCATCATCCGGGGCAGAAAGGGTTCTGGCGGGCGTGCACGTCAATCCGTTCGGTCATCTCGGTGACGGCAATGTGCATTTCAATCTTTCACCACCCGAAGGCTGCGCTGACTTCGAGGGGCGCGAAATGCAGCTTTCACAGGCCGTTTACGAGGCTGCCGTTCGCCATGGCGGATCGATTGCCGCCGAGCATGGTCTGGGGCAGGCGAAGGTGGAGCTTGCGGATCGCTTTCGCAGCACAACGGAGCGCTCGCTGATGCGGCGGCTGAAATCCACACTGGACCCACATGGTATCATGAACCCGGGCAAGGTGGTGTGAGGCCTACCGGACGGCTTAAGCGGACCGCGCCGCGGACAACTCCCGTTCCCGCTCCCCGGCAAGCGCCCCGCGCAACAAGAGCACTTCGCCGCCGCTGAGGATGTCGTCCTGAATCGCCTTTCGTGCTGCCGGCCCATCGGCAAGCCTTATGGATTCCAGCACGCTGTAGTGATGGTCTATCATCACACGTCCGCCGGCATCGTATCCGGAGGCGATCAGCGGACCCATCTGCAGCCAAAGGTTCTCAAGCACGCCGCGCAGCGTCGGCATCTCTCCGATCTCGGGCAATGCGAGATGAAATTTCTGGTTCATTCGCAGCGAGCGCAGATGGTCGTCCATCGCCATCGCCTCTTCATTCTCGGCCAGAATGTCTTCGAGGTATGCGATGTCGCTGGATTTGGCGAACTGGGCGGCGCGCTCTGCGGCGAGACCTTCCAGTTCGACCCTGATCATGCGGATCTCCAGATAGCGGGAGCGTTCGAGAAATGGCACGCGGATATCGCGCGGACTTTGAAAAAGAAGGCCGCCATTGTTTACAAGCCGCAGCACTGCGTCGCGAACGGGGGTTACGCTCACGCCAATCTTGTCCGCGAGGTCACGGATCTTAAGCCGGGTTCCTGCAGGCAGGGCACCCGACATCAGATCATAGGCAAGCTGGTCGTAGACCTCAGCGGCAAGGCTGCTCTTGTCACCAGTGGTATCGTTCAATCTTGCGCCTCCTTTTAGGTCCGGTCAGGCACCTGACTGCAATTCGCGAAGGAAGCCCTCAAGGCATGCGCCTATGACCGAAACCTGATACCCACCTTCCTGCACGACCAGCACGGGGATGTTCAGGTCTCCCAGCTTCCCGCCTGCGGCAGAAAAGGCTTCTGTCGTAACCTTTACCATGCTCAGCGGATCTTCCACATGGGTGTCGTAGCCAAGGGCAAGAACGAGAGCTTCTGCACCATATGTCTTGACGGCGTCGATGCCCCGCTGAACTCCATCCAGGAAGGTGTCGTTACCGCTGTGGGGGGCAAGCGGGATGTTGAGGTTGTATCCTTCGCCATCCCCATGGCCGGTCTCGTGCACACGGCCGGTGAAGAACGGGTTGTAGTGATCGGGATCGATATGGACAGAGACGGTCAGAACATCGCGACGCCGGTAGAATATTTCCTGCGTGCCATCCCCATGATGCGCATCGATGTCCAGAACAGCGACCTTCGCGAACTTCTCACGCAGGCGCTGGGCGGCGATGGCGGAATTGTTCATATAGCAGAAGCCGGAAGCACGATCGACGCGGCAGTGATGGCCGGACGGGCGGCACAGGGCATAGGCAAGCGTTTCCCCGTCGAGCAGGGCGTCAGCGCCGGCCGTGGCTGTATGGCTTGATCGCAGAACCGATTGCCAGGTGTGTTCGCCGATCGGAACCGCAAGATCACCAAGATAGTACCCCGTTTGCGCCAGAAGCTGATCGGTGGGGCAGGGCGGGCGCATATCTCTGGAAGGATCGCCGTTCCAGTAGGGGAAGGTGTTGGGGAGCACTTCCGGGCCATGCTCCGGCAGGTCGAGCCAGCGCCCATAGGCTGTTTCCAGATAATCGAGGTAATGGACGGCATGAATTTTTTCGGCCGGGCCACGGCCGTAATCCTGTGGTTGCTCGGGCTCGATCCCGATCCGTGCAAGCGCCTTCAGCAGTTCCTCGGTGCGCGCCGGCACGTCGTTCGCTTCGCAGATGCGGCCATAGCGCATGAATTGCAGCGGATTATGTATCGCCTGATCCGGATGATAGAAAGCACGCATAGGATGGTTCCTTTCAGAGCCTAGGCTCAGGACCTATTAATTTGGTTTGATCTGTGATTCACGGTCTTTGCTGAAGGAGGCCGTGATGGGTGATTTGTTTCTGCTGAGCGAGTGCCAGATGGCGCGCATATCGCCGTACTTCCCGTTGTGGCACGG